>DASQLJ010000242.1:0-8579 GCA_035630095.1 Longimicrobium sp. | reverse complement strand
ACCGGCGACGTGAGCATCGAGACGCTGGAAGACCAGCGGCGCGTGCGGAAGGCCGTGGACTTCATCTGCGGCGAGCTGCACCGGCGCCTGGACGACCAGATCATCGAGACGAACCCGGCCAACGAGGACGCGGTCGCCCTGTACTTCGACTACGGCCACTCGCGCACCGTCCTGTACCGCCTGGAGCAGATGGGCGCCGAGATGGAAGCCATCGTCGACCTCATCTCCGGCTCCAACCCCGCCGCCGCGTCCACCGTGACCTTCCCGGACTGACGCGGCCGGCGAGAGCCGGACTGTCCTGATAGGCAGAGGCCCCGCACCGGCATCCGGTGCGGGGCCTTTTGTCGCTTCACTTCACGCGCACCTGCCAATCACGGGGATCGCGCCGCTGGTGCATCACCGCCACCACGCGTATCCGGCTACGCTGGCAGGCGTAATAGACACTGTAAGGAAAGCCGTTCATCACCAGTTGCCGCACCCTCTCCCGCCACACGAGCGGCGCCGCTTCTGGGTGCTCCTGGATGCGCAGCAACGACTCGTTCAACACGCGGACGAACGCTTCTCCGAGGTCTGCCGAGCGCGCGTTATACCAGTCGAGTGCGTCCGTAATGTCCATTTTAGCCAGGCGGGTAGTCGATACGCCTAGTTGAAGGGGCTTACTCACGCAGCCGAAGCCCTTCGCCGAGCAACCCGCTGAAGAAGCTCCTCGCGCAGATCATCCCAGTCCTGCCCACCGTCCGGATCGCGGTCGAGTTCCGCCAGCCGCCGATCCAGCTCGTTCATCTGAGCCTGAGTGAGCGGCAGCGGCGCGGACGTGGCGCGCTTGTCGACGCCGCCGGCGAGCTCCCGCTCGGCGGAACCCTGGTCGTCATCCGCTCGCTTGAAGGACATCGTGTTCCTCGCATAAGTGATTTCTCCCGTAAACGTACAACAAGAACACCGTGCGCGGAAGGGGGTTTCTCGGTACAAAAGAACAGCCCCGGACGCGCGTCCGGGGCTGTTCGAGATCATCGATGCGCGCGCTGCTCAGGCCGAGCAGTAGTACAGCCGCGCGGGGAGGATGTTGAGCGGCTCGAAGGCCTCGCGGATCTCGCGGAACTCGGCCTTGAGGAAGCGCGCCACCTCGCGCGAGAACTGGTACACCAGGAAGCGGCCGCCGGGGCGCAGCGAGTGCCGCGTGGCGCGCACGATGTCGGCGCTCACCTGCTCGGGCATGGTGCTGAAGGGGATGCCGGAGATCACGTAGTCGGCCTTCTCCAGCCCCATGTCGGCCAGCACCTGCCCCACGTCGGCGGCGGAGCCGTGCACCACCGTCAGGCGCTTGTCGGGGATGGAGGCGCGCAGGAACTCCACGAAGTCGTCGTTGGTCTCGAACACCACCATGTGGCCGTCGCTGCGCAGGCGCTTGAGCACCTCGGCGGTGATGTTGCCCACGCCGGGGCCGTATTCCACCACCACGCGGGCACGGCGCCAGTCCACCTGCCGCATCAGGTCGCTCACCAGGAACCGGGAGCTGGGGATGATGGAACCCAGCATGCGCGGGTGCTTGAAGAAGTTCCGCGCGAACAGGAGCACCTGCTGCCTGCGCCGCGACGCCGCTGTTTTCGCCATTCCGACTCTCCGATGCTCGGTCTACGTGGGGATTGGGGCCAGCACGGGCCGGCTGCTGCGCGCCGCAGGCGCACGATGCGGGCCGCCATGTTCGCACAGCGGACGCGCCAACGCAAGAATCCGCCCGTTCCCAGCAATTACGCGGTTCGGCCCCACGCCACGGCGTCTCCCCGGCCCTGCTCGTTGCCGACGGAAAGCGAGGAGCCCTCCCCCGCCCCATCGGGCGAAGGAGGGCTCGGCCGGCGCGCGCCTCGGCGGCGCTTCAGACCCGGAGCTTGGTCCACAGCATCACGGCGCCGCAGTTGGAGTTCGTCGCGCCGTCGCGCACGAACTGGATCGGCACGCTGGCGCCGCCGTACACCTCGATCCCCTCCAGGTCGTCGGGGCGGACCAGGTCGTCCACCGAGGTGGTGTTGCCGTACATGTTCACGTGCATCCCGTCGATGTACACCAGCGGCTCGCACCCGCCGCGCGCCCGCAGCGCCACCGTGCCGCGCCGCGTGGTGCGGAAGGTGAGCCCGGCCACGCGCCGCAGCACGTCGGAGGTGCGCGACGCCTGCGTGGCGGCGATCTGCGAGCGCGTCATGAAGCGCCCCTGCCGGCGCCCCGCGGCGCGGTCGTAGAACGCCGCGATCAGCGGCGAGGTGGCGCGCCGCGAGGCGCTCACCTGCACCGGGTCGAGCGACACCGCGTCGGTGGTCAGGTGGAAGACCACGTCCAGCGAGTCGAGCCCGGCCACCTGCACCTGCTCGGAGAGCACCGACACGTAGCCCACGCGCTCGGCCGACAGGCGGTACGTGCCCGCCCCGGGGATCTCGATGTCGAACATCCCGGCGGTGTCGGTCTCCACGCGGCCGCGGACGCTCTCGCCCGCGCGCACTTCCACGGTGGCCGAGGCCACGGGGTTGTTGGTGCCGCGTTCCAGCACGCGGCCGTGCACGGTCTGGCCGGCGGCGGGGGCTGCCGCGCAGACGAGGAGGAGTGCGGCAACGATGAACTGCGGGCGCATGGCGTGCCTCCCGCGAAGGTGGGGTGGGCCGGCGCGGAGCGTGCCGGACCGAGGGGGCGGCGGCCCGCGGAGGCTGCCGCGAATGAAACGAACCAGCGGGGAGATTTCTTGCATGGAGCGCGCCGCCTTTCACCGCGCGTGCCTGTATGCATGCGGCGGCGCGCGCGGTCGCGCAAGGGTCCGGTTTCCGCCGCCCTCCCGGCGAGGGCCGCCATGCGCCAGATTAGGGGCTGGAGCGGCGGCCTTTCGCCCGCTCCCCATGCCACGTCCACCACCTTTGAATGATCCCCAGCGAGCGCGACACCGGCACGCCCGACGCCCCGCCGCCCCTCACCTGGGCCGGTGTGCGCGGCCAGCTCGGCACGCTTCCCAACCAGCTCACGGCCATGCGCCTGGCGCTGGTGCCGGTGCTGTGGGTGCTGGCGGTGTTCAACCGCCCGGTGTGGCTGGGCGTGGGCGTGGCCGTGGCCGGCGCCACCGACGTGCTCGACGGCTGGCTCTCGCGGCGCTGGAACCAGACCAGCGAGTTCGGCAGCCGGATGGATTCGGTGGCCGACCACCTGCTGGCCATCTCGGTCACGCTGTGGCTGGTGCTGCTGCGGCCCTTCTTCTTCCGCGAGCAGCGCTGGCCGCTGATCGTGTGGGCGGCGTTCGCGCTGCTGGTGCTGGCGGTGAGCTGGCTGCGCTTCCGCCGCTTCGTGGACCTGCACCTGTACAGCGCCAAGGCCGCGGTCTTCCTCTCGTTCTGCTTCGCCATCCCGCTGCTGGTGATGGGGCGCTACAGCCGCATCCAGTTCTGGATCACCCTGGCGATGTGCACCCTGGCCGCCGCCGAGGCGCTCTACGTCCTGGTGACGCGCGACGAGGTGGACGAGCGGATGGGGTCGATCGTGCTGGCGCGCAGGCGGGGGGAGAAGCGGTAGGGCGGCGAGGGGGCGGGAGATCTCTCCCCTCGGCGTATTCGCGGCCCACCAAAGTGAAGGAGTGCGGGTCGGCTCCGAGCGAGGGGCGCCTGAAGCCGCGGATGGACCAATGGGAAGCCTCGCAAACCGCGCGAGGCCGTGAGGAGGGCGGCCTTCGCGCGTCCCCCATGGCTGCGCGGGGAGGCCTGGCTCGTCTCGCTGTGGCGAGTTTCGGGCTCTTCGTCGATTTTGTTGCAACCTGAACGCCCGGACGTTCGGCGCGGGCTCCGACGATTGCGGCAGCGCCAGGCTCGTCGACGAGTGGCTGCAGGCTCGGAATGCGCTGAGTATCGAAATTTTTTGCAGGACACCCACCTGGGGAGCTCACCCCGTCTTCCGCGCCTGAAGGCTTCGCCAACTGCGTCATCAGGGGGGAATCGAGCACTCCGCTGCCTCCATGCGTCACCTCAAGCCTCGTGGAGGCGGGCGAATGATCGTCCTCCTTCCGTCGATGCGGAAGGCGTGCACGGCGGCCGGACTCGCCTCGTGACCCCTTGATCGATCCGTTGGACAGCCCGGGCCTGCCGCGCTGCCGAGAGCGTGCAGGGGGTTTCCGTGGAAATTTTCGATACTCAGCGCGAGCGCCACCTGCAGTCACTCGTCGACGGGATCGGTGCGAGCAGCGGGCGAGACAGGCTGCAAATCGACGGAGACCCCGAGTTTCCCTTCACGTGCGAGGGGGTGGCCTCTCGACCGGGAGCGCGGAAGGTGGCATCTTTCCAGGTGCGCGGGACCCCGGCGGGGCCGGGCGGGTATCTTCCGCGCGCGCCGTGCCGGCCCTCGCCACCGCGATCGTACCGAATCCGATCAACCGGAGCTCGTCATGTCTTCCATCCGTACCGTCCGCGCGCTGCTGGTGAGCGCCGCCGTCTCCGCGTTCGCCATCACCGCCGCGTGCGGCAAGACCGGCGAGGCGTCGCGGCCGCAGGGCTCCGCCGCCCAGGCTCCCGGCGCGGGGTCCGCCGCCACCCCGGCGGCCGGATCGGCCGTCGCACAGGCGCCGGCGAGCGCCCAGCTTCCCCTGGCCGTGGTGTACAAGAGCCCCACCTGCGGCTGCTGCAACGCCTGGGTCACGCACATGCGCCAGAGCGGCTTCCGCGTGGAGACGCACGACACCACCAACGTGGACCCGATCAAGGACCAGGGGCACGTGCCGCAGAACGGCCGCTCCTGCCACACCGCGCTGGTGGGCGGCTACGTGATCGAGGGCCACGTCCCGGCCGACCTGGTGAAGAAGCTGCTCGCCGAGAAGCCCACGGACGTGGCCGGGCTGACCGTGCCGGGGATGGTGACCGGCTCGCCCGGCATGGAGGGGCCCAATCCCCAGCACTACGACGTGATCGCGTTCAGCCGCGATGGCCAGACGCGCGTGTACGCCAGCCGCTGAGCCGCGGCCGTCCCTTCGTGCCTTCCCCGAACGGGCCGGACTCGATCCGGCCCGTTCGTTGCATTTCTTGACACCACCGAGGGTTCCAGGTCCGCGGCCGCGTGGAGGGTTCCGATGAGCGAAGGATCGATCCCGTTCAGGCTGCTCTACTTCCGCGCGGAGTGGTGCGGCGTGTGCCACGAGAAGGGGCCCGTGGTGGAGGAGGTCGCGCGCTCGGCCGGCCTGCCGCTGGACGTGGTGGACTGGGAGACGGAGGAAGGGCAGACGCGCGCGATGGGCCTGCGCGTGCAGACGGTGCCCACGCTGGCGCTGGTGGACGGCGAGCGCGTGCGCTTCCGGCTCGTGGGCGCGATGATCACCCCCGAGACGGCCGCGCACCTGATCGGGATGTACCGCCCGGCCCCGAACCCCGCGGGAGGTGGCGATGGTACCTGACGAGCTGCGGATGAAGCTCTCCGCCGCGCGCGAAGAGGCGCTCCGCGTGGGCGACAGCCCGCTCCGCGCCGACCTGCTGGCCGACAAGCTGGCCCCGCTGGCGCGCGAGGTGCACGCCTCCCCCGCCACCGACGAGACCAAGGCGCGCATCACCGCCGCCCTGGCCGACGCCGAGCGCGTGCTGCGCCGCGACGACGATGGCCGCGAGGCGGCGCGCCACCTCACCACCGCGCTCAGCCACACCGAAGTCCGCACGCGCAAAGCCTCGCCGTTCCTGGACGACGACTGATTCGCAGCTGGTCTTCTCCGGAAGCGAGGGCGTGGCCGCCGTGGTCCGCCCCCTCCCCGTCGGGGACGCCCCGTCGATCACGCAGTCTCATCGCAGCGAGGCACGGAAACCACGTCCGTACCTCGCTTGCGTTTGGCTCCAGGACGGGTGGAATCCTCCTCCGCCGGTCGATTCTACGCCATCCACGAGCGGATTGTCGCAGTGTCGGCGCGTGCACGTGCCCGCGCCGTTCGTGGCGAGAATGATGCATGCGGGTTGCACCTGGTGTTTCCCTGGGGGCGCCTCGGGTGCTGCCCCAGGGTGCGTGGTGCAGGTGGTTTTCGCCGGTCCAAGTTTTCCACGACGTCGACCCGTGGGGGCATGATGCGAGGCAATCGTCCCTGGCAGCTGGGCCTGGTGCTCCTGTCCCTTTCGGCGTGCTCCGAGCGCGCGGCGCCCCTGGGGCCCGAGCCGGAAGCGCCCTCCGCGCGCGTCCCCGCCGTCCGCTGCACGGCGGACCCGCGGCGGGCGGCGCTCGCGTGCGTGCCGACGTCGCCGACATCGGGATCCGGCGCGCGGTTCAGCGTGATCGGCGGGCAGAACGTGAACGTGAAGCTCACCTCCACCAACGTGAGCTACAACGGCACCACCGGCGTGCTCTCCGCCGATCTCACCGTGCAGAACCTGCTGGGGCGCGCGATGGGCGGCGATGCGCCGATCCGCGTCTTCTTCCACGTGCAGCCGGTGGTGACCTCGGGCAGCGGCGAGGTCACGGTGCACAACCCCGACGGGCACGACGTCTTCACCGCCAGCGCGCAGCCGTACTTCGCCTACAGCGAGACGCTGCAGCCCGGGGAGACCTCGGCGCCGAAGCGGTGGGAGTGGGCGGCGCCGGAGACGGTCGGCCAGTTCGTCTTCACCCTCTTCGTGGACACGCCGCTCGCCGACGCGTCGCCCAGCGCGGGGCTGGCGTTCCGCTCGATCGCGGCGCACGGGCAGAACGTGTGCGGCGTGGCGCTGGGCGGGCAGGGCTGGTGCTGGGGCCACACGGCGTACGGCCAGATCGGCGCCGGCGACAGCCTGTTCGCCCGGGGGGTGACGTACCGCCCGATCCGCGTGAACGACTCGCCGTGGGACGTGATCTCGGTGGGCGACTACGGCGCCTGCGGCCTCAAGGGCGGCGCGGCGTGGTGCTGGGGGAGCGACCTGGACGGCGGGCTGGGGACCGGCTCGGTGAGCAGCGGGTGCGGCGGCACCAACGACGGAATCAACGCCGGGTGCTCGCCGGTGCCGGTGAAGGTCACGGGCGAGTTCAGCCTGTCGCAGCTCCACGGCGGCCCCGAGGTCAGCTTCACGCAGATCGCCGCGGGCGGCAACATCAGCCGCGACTTCGGGTCCGACTTCTCGCGCTTCACCTGCGGCGTGGACGCGGCGGGGAAGGCGTACTGCTGGGGAAGCAACGGGATGGGCACGCTGGGCAACGGCCGCCAGTACCCGCTGGCCAACCCCGCGCCGCAGCGGGTGGCCGGCGCCCGTATCTACCGCTTCGTGACCGCCGGCTACCGCCACGCCTGCGCGCTGGACGACCAGGGCCAGGCGTTCTGCTGGGGGAAGGGGATCTCCGGCGAGCTGGGCCATCCCCCCACCCACGGGGACATCTCGGTGGCGCCGACCGCGGTGCAGGGCGGGCACAGCTTCACGCAGATCGCGGCCGGGGCGGCGCACACCTGCGGCGTGAAATCCACCGGCGAGGTGTGGTGCTGGGGCTCCAACGGCCACGGCGCCCTGGGCACCGACGACCCGGTGGGCGAGTGCGGAGGGTACCTCTGCTCGATCGACCCGGTGCGGGTGGAGAGCGGCCTCCAGTTCACGCAGGTCACCGCGGGCCAGCTGCACACCTGCGCGCTCGCGACGGACGGGACGATCTGGTGCTGGGGACGCGAATCGCGCCTGGGCCGCGGCCCGGACGTGAGCGGCGCCACCGCCTGCGCGTCCAACTCGATGGTGAAGTGCGCCTACACCCCCGTGCAGGCGCAGTCATCGGAGCGCTTCGTCCAGGTCGCCGCGGCGCGCGCGAGCACCTGCGCCATCGGCCGCACCAGCCGCAAGGTGTTCTGCTGGGGCACCGACGCCGTGCCGCTGGCCCAGGGCCTCGGCCAGCCCGTGTACGTCCCCACGCGGATCGTCGAGCCCGCGAGCTAGGTCCGTCGACGTTCAGTCCGGCAAGAAAATCCCCGGGCCGCGTCGCGGCCTGGGGAATTTTGCATCGTCAGAGATAACTCAGCCACACATCGTCGCGGCGCTGCTTCACGGCGGCGAACCAGCGGCAGAGCGGGTACAGCACCGCGATGCCGGCGAACCAGCACAGGTACGCGACGCCCAGGCCGAAGCCCGCGCCGGGCTGGGGCGGCGTGGCGCCCGGCATGCCGAAGAGGTGGCCGATCGGCTTCCCCGCCGCGAGCGAGAGGAGCAGCCCCATGCCGTGGGCCACGGGCCACTGGAGCAGGTAGAAGAACAGCGGCACGCGCCCGAAGGTCACCAGCGCCCGGCCGAAGGGGCCGCGGCGCCGGGCCTCCACCCAGGCCAGCACCAGCAGCGCCGGGCCCAGCGTCATCAGCACGAACAGGAGCGACGGCGGGTACTTCTGCGTGTTGGCGAACGACAGCAGCGTGAACACCGCGTTCTTCTGCTCGGACCAGGGGAACGGGTTCCCGTAGAGGTTCGTCAGGCGCAGGAGGATGAAGGCGGCCACCATCCCCAGCCCCAGGCGCACCAGCAGACGCCGCCGCCGCTCCGCGTCCCACCGGTACACGTGCCCCAGGCAGTATCCGCACAGCAGCACCCCGATCCACGGCAGCACCGGGTACAGCACCAGCACCCGCGCGCCCAGCACCGAGACGAACCCCG
>DASQLJ010000241.1:0-8465 GCA_035630095.1 Longimicrobium sp. | reverse complement strand
AGCAGCGGCTCTGGTTCCTGGACCGGCTGGAGCCGGGGAGCGCGGTCTACAACATCCCGGTGGCGCTGCGCCTGGGCGGCGAGCTGGACGCGCGCGGGCTTGCGTGGGCGCTCACGGAAGTGGTGCGGCGCCACGAGGTGCTGCGCACCACCTTCGGCATCGGCGCGGACGGCGAGGCGGTGCAGGTGGTGCACGATCCGGCGCCCGTCCGGCTGCCGGTGGTGGACCTGTCGGCGCTGGACGCGGCGGCGCGGGAGACGTGGGTCGAGCGGCTGTCGAACGAGGAGGCGTCGCGGCCCTTCGACCTGGCGCGCGGGCCGCTCGTCCGCTGCGCGCTGCTGCGGCTGGGCGCGGCCGAGTCGGTGGTGCTCTTCACCCTGCACCACATCGCCAGCGACGCCTGGTCGATGGAGATCCTGCAGCGCGAGGTCACCGCGCTGTACGACGCGTGGGCGCGCGGCGAGGATGCCTATCTCCCCGACCTGCCGGTGCAGTACGCGGACTACGCCGTGTGGCAGCGCCGCTGGCTGGAGGGCGAGGTGCTGGAGCGCCAGGTGGCGTACTGGCGCGATCGCCTGCGCGACGCGCCCGCCGTGCTGGAGCTGCCGCTGGACCGCCCCCGCGCCGCCGCCTCCACCCGGCGCGGCGCGGCCGAGGGGCTGGAGCTCTCGCCCGCGCTGTCGCGGTCGCTGCGCGAGCTGGGGCGGCGCGAGGGCGCCACGCCGTACATGACGCTGCTGGCCGCGTGGAACGCGCTCCTCGCCCGCTACGGCGCCGGCGACGACGTGGTGGTGGGAACGCCGGTCGCCGGACGGACGCGGCTGGAGACCGAGGGGCTGATCGGCTTCTTCGTCAACACGCTGGTGATCCGCACCGGGCTGCACGGCGATCCCACCTTCCGCGACGTGCTGGCGCGGGTGCGCGAGGCGGTGCTCGAGGCGCAGGCGCACCAGGACGTGCCCTTCGAGCGACTGGTGGACGAGCTGGAGGTGGAGCGCAGCCTGTCGCACACGCCGCTCTTCCAGGTGGTGTTCACCCTCCAGCAGGCGTCGCGCGGCGAGGGCGACGGCGGCGGCCTGCGGCTGGGCGCGGCGGAGATCGACGCCCTCGCCACCGACAGCGGGACGGCGAAGTTCGACCTCACGCTGGGGATGAGCGACTTCGGCGACGAGCTGGCGGGGTCCATCGCCTACCGCACCGAGCTGTTCGACGCCGCCACCGTGCGGCGGATGGCCGGGCACCTGGTGCGCCTGCTGGAGGAGGCCGCCGCCGATCCGGACATCCGCGTCTCGGCGCTGGAGCTGATGGACGGCGCGGAGCGGCGGCGGGTGGTGGAGGAGTGGAACGACACCGCGCTCAGCTATCCCCGCGAGCGGTGCGTGCACGAGCTGTTCGCGGAGCAGGCGGCGCGCGATCCCCACGCCCGGGCCGTGGAGAGCGCGGACGCCGTGCTGCGCTACGGCGAGCTGGACGCGCGTGCCGTCCGCCTGGCGCGCCGCCTCCGCGCGATGGAGGTGGGCCCGGAGACGATCGTCGCGCTCTGCCTGGACCGCTCGCCCGAGGTGGTGGTGGGCGCCCTCGCGGTGCTGAAGGCCGGCGGCGCCTACCTCCCGCTGGACCCTGACGCGCCCGTCGAGCGGCTGCGCTACATGCTGGAGGATTCCGGCGCGCGCGTGCTGCTGACGCGCGCCGCGCTCGGCGAAAGGGCGGCGGAGGCGGCGGGCGCGGATGTCCAGATGGTCCTCGTCGATGCGATTGACGCGGAGACCGGTGACGATCCGGTGGTGGAACCGGAGAGCGGAGTCGGCGCGGAGAACCTCGCGTACGTCATCTACACCTCCGGCTCGACGGGGCGGCCGAAGGGGGTGCAGGTGACGCACGGCTCCCTGGCCAACCTCGTCTCGTGGCACCGCGACGCGTTCGGCGTGACCGCGGCGGACCGGGCGACGCTGGTCGCGTCGCCGGGCTTCGACGCGGCGGTGTGGGAGACGTGGCCGTACCTGGCCGCCGGGGCCTGCCTCTGCATCCCGGGCGACGCGGTGCGCGCCGCGCCGGCGCCGCTGCGCGACTGGATGGCGGCGGCGGGCGTCACCATCTCCTTCCTCCCCACGCCGCTGGCCGAGAGCGTGCTGCCGCTGGCGTGGCCGGAGGACGGAGCGCTGCGGCTCGTCCTCACCGGCGGCGACCGGCTGGCCGGGCGTCCTTCGCCCGCGCTGCCGTGGCGGCTGGTGAACAACTACGGACCCACCGAGAACACGGTGGTGAGCACCTCCGGCGTCGTGGAGCCGGGGAACGCGGGCGCGCCGTCGATCGGCCGGCCCATCGCCAACACGCGGATCTACGTGCTGGACCCGTCGCTGCGGCCGGCGCCGCTGGGCGTGGCGGGCGAGCTGTACGTGGGCGGCGACGGGCTGGCGCGGGGATACCTCGGTCGCCCCGGGCTGACGGCGGAGCGCTTCGTCCCCGATCCGTTCTCCGCGGAGCCCGGCGCGCGGCTGTACCGCACCGGCGACCGGGCGCGGTGGCGGGCGGACGGCGAGATCGAGTTCATGGGCCGCCTGGACTTCCAGGTGAAGGTGCGCGGGCACCGCATCGAGCCGGGCGAGATCGAGGCGGCGCTGCTGAGCCACCCGGCCGTGCGCGAGGCGGTGGTGGTCGCCCGCGAGGACCGGCCCGGCGACACGCGCCTCGTCGGCTACGTGGTGGCGCACGGGGGCTGGCCGGGCGCGGACGCGCTTCGCGCGCACCTCTCGGAGCGCCTCCCCGGCTACATGGTCCCCGCCGCATTCGTCGGCATGGACGCGCTGCCGCTGACTTCCAGCGGCAAGGTGGACCGCCGCGCGCTGCCGGCGCCGGAGCACGCCGCGGCCGAGCGTCCCCACGCCGCGCCGCGCACCGCCGCCGAGGAGGTGCTGGCGGAGATCTGGGGCGAGGTGTTGAGGGTGGAGCGCGTCGGCGTCGAAGACAACTTCTTCGAGCTGGGCGGCCACTCCCTGGTCGCCACGCGGGTGGTGTCGCGGGTGCGCCAGGCGTTCGGGGTGGAGCTGCCGCTGCGTGCAGTGTTCGAGGCGCAGACCGTCCGCGCGCTCGCCCGGCGCGTGGAGGCGCTGCGCGGAACGGGCGAAGAGGCGCCGCCGATCCTCCCCGTCGAGCGGTCGGGCGACCTCCCGCTCTCCTTCGCGCAGCGGCGGCTGTGGTTCATCGACCGCCTGCAGCCGGGGAGCGCCGCCTACAACCTCCCGGTCGCCCTGCGGCTGCGCGGCGGGCTGGACGCCGCCGCGCTGGCGTGGGCGCTCACGGAAGTCGTTCGCCGCCACGAGGTCCTGCGCACCACCTTCGGGATCGGCGCGGACGGCGAGGCGGTGCAGGTGATCCACCCGCCCGCGCCCGTGCGGCTGCCGGTGGTGGACCTGTCGGGGCTGGGCCCGGCGGCGCGGGAGGCGTGGGTCGAGCAGCTGTCGGGGAAGGAGGCGTCGCGCCCCTTCGACCTGGCGCGCGGGCCGGTGCTGCGCTGCGCGCTGCTGCGGCTGGGCGCGGCCGAGTCGGTGGTGCTCTTCACCCTGCACCACATCGCCAGCGACGGCTGGTCGATGGAGATCCTGCAGCGCGAGGTCACCGCGCTGTACGCCGCGCGAGTGAGCGGGGACGATGCGGATCTCCCCGACCTGCCGGTGCAGTACGCGGACTACGCGGTGTGGCAGCGGCGCTGGCTGGAGGGCGAGGTGCTGGAGCGCCAGCTCGGCTACTGGAAGGAGCGGCTGGCCGGCGCCCCGGCGGTGCTGGAGCTCCCCATCGACCATCCGCGTCCGTCGGTCGCGGGCGGGCGGGGCGCGGGGCACGGCTTCGAGCTTCGGCCGGAGCTGTCGGCGGCGCTGCGCGAGCTGAGCCGCCGCGAGGGCGCCACGCTGTTCATGACGATGCTGGCCGCGTGGCAGATGCTGCTGGCCCGCTACGGCGCGGGCGACGACGTGCCGGTGGGCACGCCGGTCGCGGGACGGACGCGGCTGGAGACGGAGGGGCTGATCGGCTTCTTCGTGAACACGCTGGTCATCCGCACGCGGCTGGACGGCGATCCCACCTTCCGCGAGGTGCTGGGCCGGGTGCGCGAGGGCGTGCTGGAGGCGCAGGCGCACCAGGACGTGCCCTTCGAGCGGCTGATCGACGAGCTGGCGGTGGAGCGGAGCATGGCGCACACCCCGCTCTTCCAGGTGCTCTTCACGCTGGAGGCGGCGGCGCAGGGGGGCCCCGACGGCGGCGGCGAGCTGCGGCTGGGCGGGGCGGAGATCTCCCCCGTCGCCTCCGACAGCGGGTCGGCGAAGTTCGACCTCACCCTGCGCATGAGCGACGGCGGCGATCAGCTGGCGGGCTCGCTCTGGTACCGCGCGGAGCTGTTCGATCCCGCTACCGCGGCGCGGATGGCCGGCCACCTCGCGCGCCTGCTGGAGCGCGCCGCGGCCGACCCCGACGCCCGCCTCAGCGAGATGGAGCTGCTTGACGAGACGGAGCGGCGGCAGGTGCTGGACGACTGGAACGCCGCCGACGCCGATCTCCCCGAGCGCACGCTGCACGCGCTGTTCGCGGCGCAGGCCGCGCGCACGCCGAACGCGCCCGCCGCCGAGTTCTCGGGCGAGACGCTGACGTACGCCGAGATGGACGCGCACGCCGAACGTCTCGCGCGCCGGCTCAGGGCCGCTGGGGTTGGGCCGGAGACGGTCGTCGCGCTCTCCGTGGAGCGCTCGCTGGAGTCGCCGGTGGCGCTGCTGGGGGTGCTCAAGGCCGGCGGCGCGTACCTCCCGCTCGATCCGTCGTATCCGCCCGAACGTCTCCGCTACATGCTGGAGGATTCGCGCGCCGGCGTCCTGCTCACCGAGCGCGCGATCGGCGGGGAGATGGCAGCCGAGTTCTGCGCCGCCGGCGGAACCGTGCTGTTCATCGACGATGCGGATGCGGACGTATCCACCGTCGACGCGACGCTCGTTGCGGCCGCGGCGCCGGCGAACCTCGCGTACGTCATCTACACCTCGGGGACGACGGGCCGGCCCAAGGGGGTGATGATCACGCACCGCTCCGCCGCCCGGCTGGTGATGGCGCAGACGGAGAAGCTCGGGTTCGGGCCGGGCGAGCGGGTGCTGCAGTTCGCGCCGCTCAGCTTCGACACGTCGGTGGCGGAGACCTTCACCGCGCTTTGCTCCGGCGCGTGCCTGGTCGGCGAGCCGGCGGACGCGCTGCTGCCTGGGGAGCCGCTGGCCCGGCTGCTGGCGGAGCGGAGGATCACCCACGCGAAGTTCACCCCCTCCGCCCTGGCGGCGATCCCCGTCGCCGAGCTGCCGGAGCTGCGCACGCTGATCGTCGGCGGCGAGGCGTGCACGGGCGAGCTGGTGGCGCGGTGGGGTGATGGACGTCGATTCATCAACGTCTACGGCCCCACCGAGGCCACCGTCCGCGCCACCTTCGCCGAGCTCACCCCCGCCGACGCCGTTCCGCCGATCGGCCGTCCGCTGGCCGGGGCGCGGCTGTACGTGCTGGACGGGATGTTCGCCCCGCGCCCGGTCGGTGTGGCGGGCGAGCTCTACGTCGGCGGCCAGGGCGTCGCCCGCGGCTACCTGGGACGCCCGGGGTTGACGGCGGAGAAGTTCGTCCCGGACCCGTTCGCGGCGGAGCCCGGTGCGCGGCTGTATCGCACGGGTGACCGGGCGCGCTGGCGGGCGGACGGGCAGCTCGACTTTCTCGGCCGCGCGGACGAACAGGTGAAGGTGCGCGGCTACCGCATCGAGCCGGGGGAGATCGAGGCCGTGCTGCGCGAGTACGCCGCCGTGCGCGAGGCGGCCGTGGTCGCCCGCGAGGACGTGCCCGGTGAGAAGCGGCTCGTCGCCTACGTGGTGGGCGGCGAGGGGGCGGAGACGCGGGCGCTGCGGGCGCACCTCTCCGCGCGGCTCCCCGACTACATGGTGCCGGGCGCGTTCGTGATGCTGGAGGCGCTTCCGCTCACGCCCAGCGGCAAGGTGGACCGCCGCGCGCTGCCGGCGCCCGACCGCGCCGCCGCCGGTGCCTGGGTGGCGCCGCGCACCGCCGCCGAGGAGGTGCTGGCGGGGATATGGGGCGAGGTGCTGGGCCTGGAGCGGGTGGGCGTCGAGGACAACTTCTTCGAGCTGGGCGGGCACTCGCTGGTCGCCACCCGCGTGGTCTCGCGGGTGCGCCAGGCGTTCGGCGTGGAGATCCCGCTGCGCGCCGTGTTCGAGGCGCAGACGGTGCGGGCGCTGGTGCGGCGCGTGGATGAGATGCGCGGCGCGGACGCCGGCGTGGAGGCGCCGCCGGTGGTCCCCGTGCCGCGCGACGGCGAGCTGCCGCTCTCCTTCGCGCAGCAGCGGCTCTGGTTTCTCGACCGGCTGGAGCCGGGGAGCGCGGTCTACAACATCCCGGCGGTGCTGCGGCTGCGCGGCGCGCTGGACGCCGGCGCGCTGGCGCGGGCGCTCACCGGCGTGGCGCGCCGGCACGAGGTGCTGCGCACCACCTTCGCCGCCACGGCCGACGGCCGCCCGGTGCAGGTGGTCCATCCTCCCGCGCCCGTGCAGCTCCCGGTGGTGGACCTGTCGGCGCTGGACGCTGGCCCCCGCGAGGCGGAGGCCCGCCGGCTGGCGGGGGAGGAGGCGGCGCGGCCGTTCGACCTGGCGCGGGGGCCGGTGCTGCGCTGCGCCCTGCTGCGGCTGCGGGCCGAGGAGGCGATGGGGCTCTTCACCCTGCACCACGTCGCCAGCGACGGCTGGTCGACGGGGATCCTGCGGCGCGAGGTGACGGCGCTGTACGGGGCCGCCCTGCGCGGGCAGGACGCGGAGCTTCCCGATCTTCCCGTGCAGTACGCCGACTACGCGGTGTGGCAGCGGCGCTGGCTGGAGGGCGAGGTGCTGGAGCGCCAGGTGGCGTACTGGCGCCGGCGGCTGGCGGGCGCGCCGGCCGTGCAGGAGCTCCCCCTCGACCACCCGCGCCCCGCGGTCGCCAGCCGCGAGGGCGCGAGCCACGGCTTCGCGCTCTCGCCCGGCGTGTCGGCCGCGCTGCGCGAGCTGGGGCGGCGCGAGGGCGCCTCGCTCTACATGACGCTGCTGGCCGCCTGGCAGGCGCTGCTGGCGCGCTACGGGACCGGCGACGTGGTGGTGGGCACGCCGGTGGCGGGACGCACGCGGCTGGAGACGGAGGGGCTGATCGGCTTCTTCGTCAACACGCTGGTGATCCGCACCGGGCTGGGGGACGATCCCGCCTTCCGCGAGGCGGTGGCGCGGGCGCGCGACGCCGTGCTGGAGGCGCAGGCGAACCAGGACGTTCCCTTCGAGCGGCTGGTGGAGGAGCTGGAGGTCGCGCGCAGCCTGGCTCACACCCCGCTCTTCCAGGTGGTGTTCTCGTTCGAGGCGGCGGCCGCGCGCGGCGACGAGGGGCTGCGGCTGGGCGCGGCGGAGAGCGCCCCGGTGGCCGCCGAGACCGTCGCGGCGAAGTTCGACCTGACGCTGGGGATCCGCGACACCGGCGACCAGCTGTCCGGCGCGCTGGAGTACCGGGCGGAGCTGTTCGACGCGGCCACCATCGAGCGGATGGCCGGGCACCTGGCGCGCCTGCTGGAGCAGGCCGCCGCCGATCCGGACGCCCGCCTCTCGGCGCTGGAGCTGATGGACGGCGCGGAGCGGCGGCGGGTGGTGGAGGAGTGGAACGCCACCGCGCGCCCCTATTCCCGCCAGCGGAGCGTGCACGAGCTCTTCGCCGAGCAGGCGGCGCGCACCCCGCACGCCCTGGCCGTGGAGAGCGCGGACGCCGTGCTGCGCTACGGCGAGCTGGACGCACGGGCCGTCCGCCTGGCGCGCCGCCTCCGCGCGATGGAGGTGGGCCCGGAGACGATCGTCGCGCTCTGCCTGGACCGCTCGCCCGAGCTGGTGGTGGGCGCCCTCGCGGTGCTGAAGGCGGGCGGGGCCTATCTCCCGCTGGACCCTGACGCGCCCGTCGAGCGGCTGCGCTACATGCTGGAGGATTCCGGCGCGCGCGTGCTGCTGACCCGCGCCGCGCTCGGCGAACGGTCGGCGGAGGCGGCGGGTGAAGGCGTCGAGGTTGTCCTCGTCGACGCGATTGACGCGGACGTCGGGGACGAGTCGGCGGCGGAGCTGGAGAGCGGAGTCGGCGCGGAGAACCTCGCGTACGTCATCTACACCTCCGGCTCTACCGGCCGGCCGAAGGGGGTGCAGGTGACGCACGGCTCGCTGGCCAACCTGGTCGCGTGGCACCGCGAGGCGTTCGGCGTGACCGCGGCGGACCGGGCCACGCTGGTGGCCTCGCCAGGGTTCGACGCGGCGGTGTGGGAGACGTGGCCGTACCTGGCCGCCGGCGCCTGCCTCTGCATCCCGGGCGACGCGGTGCGCGCCGCGCCGGCGCCGCTGCGCGACTGGATGGCGGCGGCGGGCGTCACCATCTCCTTCCTCCCCACGCCG
>DASQLJ010000240.1:0-4821 GCA_035630095.1 Longimicrobium sp. | reverse complement strand
CCACCACGAACGCCGCGTCGGCGGGGTTGATGTCGCCGCGCATGCGGGCCTCCAGCCCCCCGGCGCGGCGGACGACGAGCTGCTGGTAGTCGTTCCCCGAGAAGGAGGAGAGGATCCCCTCGCCCGGCTTCCCGTCGCCGCGCAGGATCACCGCGCCCGCGCCGTCGCCGAAGACGTACGCGCCGAACGCCGCGGGGAGGCGCTTGCGGCCGGGGGTCGACTCCACGTCGCCCGTCCACACCTCGCGGTCCACCAGCGCCGAGGTGAAGGCGCTGCCGATGATCGCCGCGGTGCCGATGGCGCCGCTGCGGATCATCTTGTAGACCATGTCGATGATGTACGGCGTGCCCCCGCAGCCGTCGTCGATCATCAGCGCGTACGCGTCGGGGCGGCACCCCAGGCGGCGGTGCACCTCCATCGCGTCGTAGCTGAAGTTCACGCGGTCGGGGGTGCAGGTCACCACGAACACGGCGTCGATCTCGGACCCCTCGATCCCGGCCATCTCGATCGCGCGGCGCAGCGCCATCTCGCACATGTCGGTGTTGCACGCCGGCCCCGTGTCGGTCGCGGGCGGCGCCACGGTCACGCCGGCCTGGGCGTCGAGCGCCCACAGGAAGCGGCGCTCGCGGATCTCCGTCTTCTCGGCGATCCAGTCGGCCGTCCAGCCGGGGATGGCGTCGGTGATCTGCGCGTTGGTGATGGCGTGGGGCGGCACGTACGCGCCGGCGCCGATCACGCGGACGGCCCGCGTGCCGAATGCATTGGTGACCTGGATCATCTGTAGCCTCGGGAGAGTGATGAGCGGGCGTGCAGGAGAGTGGGAGGAGTCCGCGGGGGAGGGATCGATGTTGGAACGAGCATCCGCGCCGCACCGTATCTGCCCTGGCGTTGCCGTGTCACATAATATGTCGGCTCCTGATGGTGTTAGCAAGGTCCGTGTCACCGCTGTCGAATTTTGCCGGTGAGCCGCGCTCAGTGTTCGAATACCGGCTTCGCCGCACGATTTCCCATATCCGCCGGCTCCCCGGAACCGGTCACCCCGTTCACCTCCCGGTTCGGCGCGACCCTGCGGCGGGATTGCATAGTGCCACCGTGACGGCAAAATGCGAGCGCCCGGATCTGCACGCTACATCCGTATAGTTCCAAAGTGCGTCGGTCGGGAGGAGGAGGACGTCCTCGGAGGAGCGAGGGGGAGAGGTCCGGCGGTTGCATGCGACGGCGCGGACCGCGCGAGACGCCAGCCCCGTGGACCGGCGGCTGAAGCCGCAGCAACAACTACGAAAAGCCTCGCAAACTGCGCGAGGCTTCACTAGCTCAATCGATCTGACCTTTAGCCGACCCCGACGATGCGCAGGCCCTGGACGGAGGTGTTTCTGCACCTTGTGTGGAGCACGTGGCGGCGGGAGCCGTTCATCACGGCGGAGTTGCGGGAGCGGATCTACGGTGCGGACCACGTCCACCTGCTCGTCCGCATCCCGACCACCATCTCCATCGCCGAGCTCGTTCGCCGGCTGAAGGGCACCTCGTCGCACCTCGTGACGCACGTGCTTCAGTCTCCCGAGCCGTTCAAATGGCAGGGTGGATACGGTGTGTTCAGCGTTTCGAAGCGGCACGTCCCCGTCGTCCGCGACTACGTGCTGAACCAAGAGCGGCACCATCGCGACGGCCCCCTCCACCACCAGCTGGAGCGCGATGCGGAGTAGGCCGTTGCTGGTGGAGCCTCGCGCAGTTTGCGAGGCTTCTCGTAGTTGTTGCCGCGGCGCCGCGGCTTCAGCCGCCAGTCTCCGAGGCTGCAGTGGGGAGTGGACCCGTCGTCCGGGGTGCGGATTGCTGGCGGATCGGCACCTCGTCAATGCGGACGCGGGACGCTACCTTGCCATCGATCGCCGCACCGCCGGACGGCTCGAGCACGTGCCGGCGGCGGCGATCGGCAGGGATGTCACAAAGCCATGGGACGGCGCGTTCTCAACCCGCAAGACGGACGAGGCGCATGTGCCCGCGGCGCACGCACCTTTCCGCCGCAGCAAACCCCGGACGAGATGGCGCCAAAGCCGTGCAATCCTCACCCACCCCTCGGGCGCGGCCCACACCCGCGCCCCAGGTAGGCCCCGGCCAGCCCGTGGACTACGACGCGCTGTTCCGGCGCCTGTACCCGTCGCTGTTCCGGTACCTGCACCGCCTCACCGGCGACACCGACGCGGCCGACGACATCGCGCAGGAGAGCTTCGTGCGCCTGCTGGGCCGCGAGCTGCCCGACGAAGAAGCGCGGCTCTGGCTGTTCACGGTGGCCACCAACCTCTTCCGCGATCGCGCCCGCACCTACAAGCGGCGCGAGCGGCTGCTGGCGGTGCGGCCGTGGACGCCGACGCCCTTCCCCCGCCCCGACGAGGCCGCCGAGACGGCCGACAGCGTGGCGCGGGTGAGAGAGTGTCTTTCCCGCCTGGCCCCGCGCGACCAGCAGATGCTGCTGATGCGCGAGGAAGGCTTCCGATACGACGAGATCGCAAACGCAGCGGGCGTGGCGCCGGGCTCGGTGGGCACGCTCCTGGCACGCGCCGCGCGGCGGTTCGTGGCCGCCTGGGACCATGGAGACGAAGACGGTGAACAGGCACTTGGGTGAAGGCACCCTGCAGGCGCTGCTCGACGGCGAGCTCGCCCCGCCCGACCGGGCGGCGGCCGAGGCACACCTGGGCGCGTGCCCGGCGTGCGCCGCCGAGCTGCGCGAGATGCGCACGGTGAACGAGCGCGCCGCGGGGCTGCTGGCCCGTACCGACGTGCCCGCGCCGGTGGCGCAGGCCCAGATGGCGATGCGCGCCCGGCGGATGCGCCCCGCCCGCTTCGGCGGGATGCGCCAGGCGCTGCTGCGCGCGGCCGTCCTCGTCATGGGCGTGGCCGGCGTGGCCGCGGCGGCGGTCCCCGGCTCGCCGGTGCGCGAGTGGATCGCCGAGACCATCCTCCCGCGGCCGAAGCAGGCGGCGGCGCCCACGCTCCGCCCCGCCCCGGCGCCGGCCCCCGCGCCCGCGCCCGAGGCGGCTCCGGCCGGGGTGTCGATCCGCCCGGAGAAGGGGTCGGTGCGGGTGGTGCTCACCGGCGCCTCGCCGCGGCTGGAGATCGTGGCGCGGCTGGTGGACGGCGACCGCGCCGGCGTGGTCGCCCGCGGCCCGGCGGCGGCGGGCGCGCGCTTCCGCACCTCGCCGGGGCGGATCGAGGTGCTGGGCGCGCGCGACGGCTCGGTGGAGGTGCAGCTTCCGCGCGGCGCCGACCGGGCGTCGGTGGAGGTGAACGGGCGGGTGTACGTGGCCAAGCAGGGCGAGTCGCTGGTGCTGCTGCCGCCGGCGACCGCCGGGGGCGGGCCGTCCGTGCGCGTGGGTGGGTGAGGCCGTCGGCGCCCGCGCGGCCGATCCCGTCCTGAACCCGGTGCCGTGATGCTGGCTCCGCTCGCCGCGCTGCTGCTCGCCGCCGCCGCTCCCGACACCACCTGGGGCGCGATCCGCGGCACCGTGGCCAGCGACCCCGGCGGGCTTCCGCTCGCCTCGGCGGTGGTGGAAGTGTTGTCGGGGGGGAGGGCGCTCACCGACAGCGCCGGCGGCTACCGCCTCACCCGCGTGCCCGCCGGGCCGCAGACGGTGCGCGTCCACTCGATCGACCACGAGGCGCTCGAGGTGGAGGTGCTGGTCCCCGCGCGCGGCGAGATCGAGCTGGACGTGTCGCTGCGCCACCGCCCGCTGATGCTGGACCCGGTCAACGGCGTGAGCTCGGGCCAGGGCGGCACCGCCAGCGACGCCGCCCCGCGCGGCGTGGCCGCCATCACCGACTTTCCCGCGCTGGAAGGGCCGGGGACGGGGATGGAGGGCGGCGCGGGCGGCGGCAGCGGCGGCGACGTGCTGCTGGTGCGCGGCTCGGCGGCCGACCTGAAGCTGGTGCTGCTGGACGGCGCCCCGGTGTACGCGCCCTTCCACATGGGCGGGCTGATCGACTCGTTCGAGCCGGGGCTTCTCTCGGGGGCGCGCCTGTACCTGGGCGGCGCCCCCGCGCGCTATGACGGCGGCGTGAGCTACGTGCTGGACCTGGCCACCCGCCGCGCCGGCGCCGACCGCTGGTCGGGCGGCGCGGGCGCCGACATGATGGCCGTGCGCGCCGAGGCCGACGGGCCGCTCTGGCGCGGCGCGGGGCTGCTGGTGGCGGGGCGCGCGGTGCACGGCGCCAGCCTGGGCCGGCTGGAGGGCGAGCCCTTCCCCTACCGCTACGCCGACGGCCTGGCGCGGCTGGACGTGGCGCTTGGCGCCCGCTCCTCGCTCGCGTTCACGGGGTTCCTGAACGGCGAGGGCGTGCGGGTGGACACCGTGAGCGGGCGCGACGACTTCCTGCGCTGGAGCAACGGCGCGGGGTCGCTGCGCCTGCGCTTCCCCGTGGCCGGGAGCCGGGCCGAGGTCACGGCGGCGCTCTCCGAGTTCGACGCCTGGCTCCCCAACCCCGCCGACGAGTGGCAGGTGCAGGCGCGGCTCAGGCGGGCGCGGCTGGCGGTGGACATGACCCAGGACCTGGGGTCGCTGCGGCTGGGCTACGGCTACCAGTACGACCGCCAGTGGGCGCGCCACAAGGGGCTCGACCGCAGGGTGGGCGAGCGGCTGTGGTTCATGCGCGACACGGTGGGGAGCGTGGGCGGCTGGTACGTGGACGGGCTGTACCGGCCGAAGGGCGACTGGGTGGTGCGCGGCGGGCTGCGGGGCGACATGTACGCCGGCGGGCCCTTCCTCTCCTTCTCGCCGCGGCTGGCGGTGACCTGGCTGCTGAGCGGGCGGGCCACGCTCACCCTGGCCG
>DASQLJ010000239.1:0-2820 GCA_035630095.1 Longimicrobium sp. | reverse complement strand
TTTCGGAACACTCCTTACGATGCCAATCCCCTGATGCAAGATGCGCCGGATCCGCTCGGGACCCGGCGCACTTCGCACTTACGCACTTCAGTGCGCCCAGCTCCCCCGCTTCACGTTCAGGAACATCTCCACGTCGTCTAGGGCGTCGTCGGCCCAGCCGCTCACGTCGGGGTCGGCCCACAGGGTCATGAGCACGGGCATCACGCGCTCCACGTGCAGGCGGCCGTGGATGCGGGCGAGCTGGCCCAGCGCGGTGGCGGCGTTGCGGCGCACCCAGGTATCGGGGTGGCGCGCGAAGTCGAGGCAGCGGCGCTCCACGTACGCCCAGTCGTCGTCGTGCAGCGCCAGGCGCAGCAGCACGAACCCGATCTCGCGCCCGCCCGCCGAGAACACCGCCTCGGCGTCGAGGCGGCCGATCGGGTCCAGCTCGGGGTAGATCCCGGGCGCTTCGTCCTCGTCCGGCTCTGTCATCGACTCATTCCCAGCAGATCCAGTAGCACCGGCGCAACGCCGGAGATGTCGCGCACCCGCTCCCCCACCTCGTCCCGCCCCACGCCAACCGCCAGCACCGGCACGGGGTTGACCGTGTGCCCGCCGGTGGCGTCCTCCACGTTGCCGTGGTCGCTCGACACCACCAGCAGCGCGTCGGCCGGCAGCGCGGCGATCAGCCCGCCCAGGAAGGCGTCCACCCGCTCCAGCGCGGCCACGGCGCCGACAAGCGCGCCGCGATGGCCAGCGTAGTCGGTGTCGTAGTGCGCGAACAGCGTCATCTCCGCCGTCCCCGCGATCCGCGCCAGCCGCCGCCCCGCCTCGTCCGCCGACACGTCCGGCAGCGCGTCGCCCGTGTGCGCCCGCCAGCGCTCGTTGGTCATCGACGACGCGATCGCATCTCCCGCATACAGCTCGGCCAGGCCCAGGAGCGGCACGCCGGCGGCCTTCGCGGCCAGCGGCGGCGCGGCCGGGCGGCGGAAGATGCGCGGATCGGCCTCGGCGGCGACGGGGTTGGCGTTGGCGAACACCGCGCGGGCGCCGTGGCGAACGGCGCGCGTCAGCAGGTTGTGCTCGCCCAGCATCTCCCGCAGCCCCGTGGGCACCCAGGGTCCGAAGTGGCGCCCGTACTCCGCGGCGGCGTTGCGGCCGGTGAGCAGCGACGTCTGCCCGGTCCCGCTCTGCGGCACGCCGGGAACGCCCAGCGTCGCGTCCGCCGCCACCAGCACGGCGTGCTCCGCCACGATCCGCCCGTCCGCGTCCAGGTCGTCCGCCACCGGCATGCGCCCGCCCAGCAGGCGGCGCAGCACGGGGAGCCCGGCGCGGGCGAAGGCGTTGCGCTCCGGGTCCGCCGCGCCGATGCCGACGCCGTCCAGGAACAGCAGGAGCACCCGCGAGGGACGGCTGGGTGGCACGGCGGAGCGGGCGCGGGAGGCGGTTCGTGGTTTCGCGGGGATTCTATCGCGGGCGGGACGATTGCGACAGCAGGTGGATGGAAGCCGGAGGAGGGGCGGGAAGAAGAGGATCGAAAGGACGGCGTGCCGATCGTCGCGTTTCGCGCCTTCGCCGCGAAGCGCGGGGGATGCGTCAGACGCACGCGCGAGCCCCGCGCGACGAGGCGCGGCGTGGAATCTCGCGGCAGCGTGTTTTACACGCGCCAGGCGCGGAAAATTGGCGAATTCATTCTCGTTGTGTGTCGCAATCCGGCAACGTAGCTTCGGGTGCCGGGACCGTTCCCGGCAGGCTCTTCACCCCCGATCTCGCGAGGATGACGATGAAGAAGCTGAAGCTGGACGTGGAAGCGCTCGAGGTGGAGCAGTTCCGGACCGAACCGTCGATGACGCAGGACGAGGGCACCGTGCACGCGATGTCGGGATGGTACTCGGACCCGTGCTGGTACTGCCTGGAGTACCCGATTTCCGTGACGCCGAACGTCTGCTGACGCTTCGGACGGTCGGGCGACCACGAAGGACGGCCTCCGGCCACGAAACACGAACGCCGCCTCCTATGCTCCGGGGCGGCGTTCTGGCTGTCGGGACCGGCGGACGCTCAGCCCCGCGAGCGGCGCGAGCGGCTGGCCGTGGTGCGGCGGGCGGTGCCGCGGCGCGACTGCACGGTGGCCTTGGCGCGGCGCGTGGTGCTGCGGCGGACCGTGGGGCGCTTGCTCGTGGCGCGGCGCGCGGCGGCGGTGCGGGTGGAGGTGGCGCGGCCCCGGCGCGCGGCGGAAGCGCGGGTGGAGGTCGCACGGCCCCGGCGCGCCGAGGCGGTGCGGCGGGCGGCGGCGCGGCGGGCCTCGGCGCGGCGTGTCTCGGCCCGGCGGGCTTCGGCGCGGCGCACGGCGGCCTTCTCGCGGGCGACGGCGGCGGCGCGGGCGGCCTCGGCGCGGGCCTCGACCACGGCCCGGGCGTGCAGCGCCGGGAAGCTGCCGGCGAACTGCTGCTCGCGGCCCTGGGGGATGCGCACGGTGTACGCCTTCTTCCCCGGCGGCGTCACCTTGCGCAGCAGGTGCGGGTTCAGCCGCGTCACATCGGCTTCCGGCACGCCGGCCGCGCGGGCCACGGTGGCCAGGCGGGTGCCGGCCGGAACGCTCACCGTGTCGCTCTTCAGCGGCATCCAGCGCTCCACGCCGCCCAGCCCGTACTTCTCGGGCTCCTTGCCCACCACCGCGGCGGCCACCAGGAGCGGCACGTACTCGCGCGTCTCGCGCGGCAGGCGGTGGCGGATGCGCCAGAAGTCGGCGTCGCCGCGGCCCTTCACGCGGCCGGTCTCGGCCATGAGCGCGCGGCTCACGCGGCCCCCGCCGCCGTTGTAGGCGGCCGCGGCCAGGTACCA
>DASQLJ010000238.1:0-3323 GCA_035630095.1 Longimicrobium sp. | reverse complement strand
ACAAGGGGCAGTGGCAGTTCAGCTTCCAGCCGGGGTTCTGAGCGCGTAGCAGTCTTCGGATTTGGATTCGGATTCGGAGGGAGGGACGGAGGCGGGGGCGCGGGAGCGCTCCCGCCTTCGGTTTTTGGTTTTTGCGGGATGATGAGGGAACGGCGGGGGCGGGCGTGTTCGGCGCCGAGGCGCCGAACCGGGCTGCGCGCTGCGTAGGGCACGATACCGCCGTGCCCAACGCAGCCGGGCCCACGGCGGCCCGCGCCCGGCTTCGTCTCGGGCGATAGGACGGCGCCGCGGGCCGCCGCGTTCCCGGCCCTCCGGGCGCGCATCCCTCACGCGTCCGTGCCCGTCCGCGGCACCCCTGCGGCGGACGCGTCAGCATCCCCGCGGCCGCCTGACGGCCCGCTTCGATAGCGCAGCCGCTCGATGCACCGGTCGAATCGCACGTATCCAGGCGCACCGGTCTCCACGCACCTGTTCCGACGCACGTGTTCCCACGCACGTGTTCCCACGCACCTGTTCCGCCCCACTTTCTACACTCCCGCCCCCGCACTATTATCCCGCCATGCCCACCGTGCAGCCCGTCACAGACAGCAAGGAAGTCCGGCGCCGCGCCATCCTGGACAGCGCGGTGCGGGTGTTCGCGGAGCACGGCTTCTTCGCCGCGCGGATCCGCGACATCGCCGCCGGCGCGGGGGTGGCCGAGGGCACCATCTACCTGTACTTCGACGGCAAGGACGACCTGCTGCTCACCGCCTTCCGCGACAAGGTGGCCGAGTTCGTGGCGTCGGCGCGCGACGTCACGCCGTCGCACGCACCGTTCGAGGAGCGGCTGGCGCGCTTCATCGCCCTGCAGTTCGAGAGCATCCAGGCCGAGCCGGCGCTGGCCACCGTGCTGCTGCTGGAGAGCCGGCAGAGCAGCAAGTTCTACGGCGGCGCCGTGCGCGACGTGCTGCGCACCTACGCCCAGGCCATCGACGAGCTGCTGGCCAGCGGCGTGAGCGACGGCGACGTCCGCCCCGACGTGGACATCCCCCTCGCTCGCCGCATGCTCATCGGCCTCCTGGAGGAGATCGAGCTCGAGTGGCTGCTGGGCGACCGCTCGCGCCCCCTGATCCCCTGGGCCAGCAAGGTCGCCTCGACCTTCTACCGCGGGCTGGACCGGTAGCTTCCGGGGCGCGTTCCGATCTTCCACGCGGGGGTCGAAAACGACGGGGATCACGCAGAGAGGCGGAGGAACAGAGATCACTCTCTGCTCCTCCGCTTCTCCGTTTCACAACCTCTTCACCTGCTCTCGGTCGTGGACCAAGCGATTCGCCGTTGAAGTCCGCGAAGGCGGACTGCGTGCCGTCGTAGCGGCGAGTTTACTCGCATATTCGGCTCGCTGACGACGGGCCAGCTTCTCCACGTAGCGCCGGTCGCGCGGCGGCCGACGTGTTCTTCCCGCCCCTCGAGCGTCAGGTCGGGCCGATGCCGCCATCGAGCGCAACGTCGGCTGACACGCGTCGCCTCGCCTCAGGCCGGCCCGGCGTCTGCGGAACCGGCGGCGCCCTCTCGCGCGGCGATGGCGGCGCGGCTGCGGCCGCGGCCGTAGAGGAGGTAGACGGCCATCCCCATCGCCAGCCAGGTGAACAGGCGCGTCCAGGTGGCCAGCGGCAGCGCCAGCATCTGCGCCACGCAGGTCACGATGGCGATGATCGGCACCCACGGCATCCACGGCGTGCAAAAGGGGCGCTCCAGCTCGGGCCGGGTGCGCCGCAGCACCAGCACCCCGATGCTTACCAGCACGAAGGCCAGCAGCGTTCCGATGCTCACCAGCTGGCTCAGCACGCGGATCGGCAGCAGCCCCGCGGCGAGCGCCACCAGCGAGCCGGTGATGGCGGTGCTCACGTGCGGCGTGCGCCAGCGCGGGTGCACGCGGCCGAACGCCGCGGGGATCAGCCCGTCGCGGCTCATGGTGTAGAAGATCCGCGTCTGCCCCAGCAGCGTCACCAGCATGGTGCTGAACAGGCCGAAGAGCGCGCTCACCTTGATCACCGGGCTCAGCCAGGTGAGCCCCGTGGCGTCGATCCCCACGGCCAGCGGGTCGGGCACGTTCAGCCGCGCGTAGGGGACGATGCCGATCAGCACCGTGGCGACCAGGATGTAGATCACCGTGCAGATCGCCAGCGAGCCCAGGATGCCGATCGGCAGGTCGCGCTGCGGGTTCTTCGCCTCCTGCGCGGCGGTGGACACCGCGTCGAAGCCCACGTAGGCGAAGAACATCACCGCCGCGCCGCGCAGCACCCCGCTCCAGCCGAAGGCGCCGAACTCGCCGGTGTTGGGGGGGATGAACGGCGTGAGGTGCTCGCGCTGCACGTACGCCGCGCCGGCGACGACGAACACCAGCAGCACCGCCACCTTCAGCACCACCAGCGCCGTGTTGGTGTTCGCCGACTCGCGGATGCCGATGCACAGCAGCGCCGCCACCAGCAGCACGATCCCCGCGGCGGGGAGGTTGAACAGCCCGTGCGTGACCCCGCCCCCGGCCAAGGTGAGCACCTCGCTGGGCGCGGCGGTGAGCCGCGGGGGGAGGTGCAGCCCCAGGTCCGCCAGGAAGCTGACGAAGTACCCCGACCACCCCACGGCCACGGTGCTGGCCGAGAGCGCGTACTCCAGGATCAGGTCCCACCCGATGATCCAGGCGAAGACCTCGCCGGCGGTGGCGTAGGCGTAGGTGTAGGCGCTGCCCGCCACGGGGATCATCGACGCCAGCTCCGCGTAGCACAGCCCCGCGAACGCGCACGCCAGCGCCGCGATCAGCATGCTGATCACCAGCGCCGGCCCCGCGTGCTGCGACGCAGCCGTGCCGGTGAGCACGAAGATGCCCGTGCCGATCACCGAGCCGATCCCCAGCGTGGTGAGGTTCACCGGCCCCAGCGAGCGCCTCAGCGTTCCGCGCCCCGCCTCTTCCTGCAGCTCCGCGATCGACTTTCGCGTGAAGAACCCCATCTCCGCCGCCTCCCTGCTCCGGGGTGAACGTCCGCGGCCCGAGGGGCCCGTGATCTCACCCGGAGTGTAGCCGAACGGCGGAACGCGGCGGTTTTCCTTCCGTACGGGAGTTGTAAGGGTGTGGCGAGGAGGCGGCGAGGCGGGTGGTGCTGGAGGGGAAAGCCCGTCGCTAGGCCGGACCGGCGGCTAAAGCCGCAGCGTAATCGTTCAGGGTGGGACACGAAGATTGTGGACTTTGTTCACTAGTGCCACTACATCTTGTGGCTCATGAGCATAGTCGAGCACCTGGAAACGAGTGGCGAGGTACTCTCGCCCGCCGTGCGGGCAGCGATCGAGCT
>DASQLJ010000237.1:0-11601 GCA_035630095.1 Longimicrobium sp. | reverse complement strand
AGTCCAGCCACTCGTCGAAGGTGCCCGGGTAGTCGACGAAGCGTCCGTCCTCCCACGCCCACACGCGCGTGGAGGTCGCGGAAAGCATGGCGCGGTCGTGGGAGATGAGGATCACGGTGCCGTCGTACCCCTCCAGCGCCTCCTCCAGCACCTCGCGGCTCTCGATGTCCAGGTGGTTGGTGGGCTCGTCCAGCAGCAGCAGGTTGGCGCGCTGCAGCGTGATCTTGGCCAGCGCCACGCGTGCCTGCTCGCCCCCCGAGAGGTCGCCGATCCGCGCCTGGATGTCGTCTCCCGAGAAGAGGAACCGGCCCAGGTGGCCGCGCAGCTCGGGCATGGTCGCCTTCGCGCCGTCGCTCACCTCCTCCCACACCGTCTTCGCCGCGTCCAGGTGGGCGAAGTCCTGCCGGTAGTACGCGCGCACCACGCCGGTCCCCGCGATGACCGCCCCCGCGCAGAGGGCGTTGTCGCCAGCCAGCGCCTTCATCAGCGTGCTCTTGCCGCAGCCGTTGGGGCCGATGACGGCGATGCGCTCCTCGCGCGACACCTCGGCGGTGAAGGGCGCGAAGAGCCGACGCGCGCCGATCGCGCAGGTCACCCCGTCCACCCGCAGCACCGTCCCGCCGCTGCGCTGCGCCTGCCCGAAGCGCAGCGCCATCGACCGTCCTTCTTGCGCCACAGAGGAAACACGGTCCATGCGTTCCAGCAGGGTGCGGCGACTCTTGGCCTGCTTGGTCTTCTGCCCCGCCAGGTTGCGGCGGATGAAATCTTCGGTGCGGGCGATCTGCGCCTGCTGCTGCTCGTACTGCTTGCGCTGCAGCTCGCGCCGGGCCTCGCGCTGCTCCAGGAAGCTCTCGAAGCCGCCGGTGTAGGCGAACGCCGTCCCCTCTTCCAGGTGCAGCACGTGATCGGCGAGGCGCTCCAGGAACACGCGGTCGTGGCTCACCAGCATCACGGTCCCGGGATAGCCCTTCAGGTACTGCTCGAGCCACTCGGTGCTGCGCAGGTCCAGGTGGTTGGTGGGCTCGTCCAGCAGCAGCACGTCGGGCGCGGAGAGCAGCGTCTGCACCAGCCGCAGCCGCCCCAGCTCGCCGCCGCTCAGCGCGCGGATCGGCTTGGTCCACTCCGCGGCGGGGAAGCCGAGCCCCTCGAGCGTGGCCTCGGCGCGCGAGTGCATCTCGTAGCCGCCGCGGCGCCGGAACTCCTCCACGTGGCGGTCGTAGCTGGCCAGCAGCCGCACGCCCTCGTCCGAGTCGTGGCCGATGGACGAAAGCTGCTCGAGCTCGGCGTGCAGCCGGTGCTCCATCGCCACCAGGTCGGCGAACGGCTCCAGGGCGGCCTCGGCCACGCTGGCGGCGCTCTGCTCGCCGCGGTTCTGGCGCAGGTGCGTGAAGCGCAGCCCGGGGTGGCGCCAGACCTCGCCCTCGGTCGGCTCCTCCTCGCCGGTGATCAGGCGCAGCAGGGTGGTCTTCCCCTGCCCGTTGCGGCCGACGATCCCCCAGCGCTCACCTTGCGCCACGTGAAATGCCACATTGCGCACGACCCAGCGGTCGCCGTACTGCTTCCCCGCGTCCTGCAGCCGCACCAGCGTCATGCCGTGCCCGTGAAGTGGTTGCCGTGAGATGCCCGATCGATCCGCCACGCTGTTGGCGGCGGTGAAGAATAACGAAGCGGGCGGCCCGGGGGGACCGCCCGCCAAAATCGTTTCGATGATCCGGCCGACACCGGTACGTGCCGGCGCCGGAGAGGGTCAACCGTCATCCAGCGCAGATGATGCACTCCCGGTCGGGCCCGCCCTAGGTCATAAAGCCGGGCCCCGTGTACTCGCACCCGTTGCAGCTCGCGTCGCAGGTGCCGCCGCAGGAGTAGTTGCACGAGTACTCTGCCGTCCCGCAGCCGCACGAGGCTCCGCACGTGCCCCCAGCGGCCGCAGCGCGGTTACCCCGCCGGTCAGGCGCACGCTGCGCCGTTGCAGGTTGCCCCGCACGCGCCATTGCACGACGCATCGCAGGTGGGGCAGCCCGGACAGGTACACGCCGTCGGACAGGTGCACTGCTCCCCGTAGACGGTGCCTTTCTCCTTCTTCACCGAAGTGGTGGTGAAGCTGTCGCCAGGTCTTCCAGCTTGAGCCTGAGCTTGTTCATGCGGTCCTCCGGCGGGCGTGGGATGGGTGAAGGCGCATTCGTCGGCCAGTGCCGGCGAAGGGTCAGCTCAGAGCCGGCCACGCGCGTCACCGCACCGTCACCAGGCAGCGCAGAGCTCGCAAACGCCCCTTTCACCCAGCGTCTGGTACGTGTAGCAACCGTAGTAGCACGAGTCGCACGAGTCCCACGTCCCGCAGCCGCACGAGTCGCCACAGGTATCGTTGCACGACGCGGCACACGTCCCCCCGCAGGTGCCGTTACACGAGGCGTCGCAGGTGGGGCAGCCGGGACAGGTGCAGGCGGTGGGGCAGGTGCACTGCTCGCCGTAGACGGTGCCCTTCTCCTTCTTCACCGGCGTGGTGCTGAAGCTGTCGATCTGCAGGTCTTCGAGCGTGAGCCTGAGCTTGTGCATGTGGTCCTCCCGGGCAAAGGTGGAGTTGGATGGGGGCACTCGTGCCTGTGCTGCGCAACGCGAATGGCCGCATGCGCACGACTGGATTCGGCCGGCGCATTTCCCCCGATGCAAGTTCCTTTCCCGTCAGTTCGCAGGAACCAGGAGAAATGGCCCGATGGAGGTGTGAAGTCGACAGACGAAAATCCTAAGTTGTAGCAATACATAACGATGCGCCCGGACCGTCGAATGGTCCGGGCGCTTCTGATCGTCCTGCACTCCGCCAGTCCCGTCCTCCCGGCGACCCTGCCGTGGCGGGAGGAGCGGGCGCGCGAGGCGGCCTACCTGCCGGTGGAGCCCATCATGAAGGTTCCGGTCTTCTGGAACGGCACCTGGCGCATGCCCACGGGGGTGCGGACGTCCACCGTGCCCTGCGCGCGGTAGTCGACGCGGCCGTAGTCCAGCAGCGAGCGCCCGGCGCCGGCGAGCTGCCCAAAGCCGAACGACACGGGGATCGGGAAGGTGCGCGTCTGTCCGGCGCGCACGCTCAGCGTGTCGCCATAGGTGCCCTCGGCCAGCCGCGTCCAGGCGCTATCGCCGGTGGTCGCGCCGGCGCGACGCAGGAAGAGCTGGTAGCGCAGGTCGCTCGCGCGGAGGTTGAAGCGGTTGGGGTTGTGCACGCGCACGTTGGCGATCAGCGTGCCGCCGGTGAGCCCCACGCTGCCGAGCGTCACCCCCTCCAGCTCGATGTCGGGGCGCTGCACGGAGCCGCTGCAGGCCGAAAGCGCCACCGCGGCCGCCATCGCCAGCGCCGGGATTCGAATACGGTTCATCGTCGCATCTCCTTGCAAGAACACGCGGCCAGGCTTCGGTGCCCGCCGCATCCGCATCTCTCCCTTGCGACAGCCGTGCCGCACCGTCCCCCGAACCGCGCGCGGCCGCCGTTCCCCCAGCCGGGCGGCCAAATACCGCGGCCCGACGCGCGGCGTTCCCCCTCCACGGCCGCGCCCCGCCTGTCCCCCGCCCCGCCGGCGGAGCGTCGCCGCGCGTGGACGGCCGCTTCGCCCTCGACGGAAATCACGCTCTACGTGGAAGATGCGCCGCCTCCACCGCACCTCGGTACGGATCGGAAGCAGGCGGTGCCGGTCCTGCGACTCAGCCCGGAGGTAATTCTAAGGGCAGTCGTTTTTGAATTTGTAGACGATCAGGAGAAGCGCGGGGGCCTCGAAAGGCAGCGACATCTGCAGGGTCACCTGGCGTCCCGCGAGATCGTCGCACTCGAGCCACGATGCGTGCGGAAGCGTTCCGGGCGTGCGTATCTGCCGCCAGCCGGCCGGGATCACGGCGGCGATGCTGTCCGCGACCTGCGCCCAGGCCGCGGCGGCGGCGGCGCGGTCGCCGGCCACGCGAAGCGTAGTGACGTGCAGGATGTTCCAGTCCGCGTTCACCCTCAGCTCCGTGGGCGCGTCGGCGCCCTGGAAGCGGATCGGGTAGGCGGACGCCAGGCCGGTGGTGGTGAACGACGTTCCGTGGCCGTACGTGGGGGCGCCGCGTATGCCGCGGAACTCGCTCTGCGCCAGGTCGAGGAGATACGCCACGTGACGCGAAACGGACGCATCCGCCGCGGGTTGCGCCAGCAGCGTCGCGGGAACGAGGAGGAGCGGGAGAAGCGTGGGGATACGGGCGATCCGCATGGACGGGCTCTGTCGAGGTGGAGGGAAGACGAGGAGGGAGAGGTAGGCTCGAACCGAGCAGCGGCGGGCGACGTCCATCGAGGGACCGGGATCGGCGCTACAGGTCGCGCCAGTCCACGTCGAGGATCCGCCGGTAGGCCTGGCTTTCGACCAGCAGGCGCACCAGGTCGGCGTCGAGCAGCCCCTCGCGCGCCTCGGCGGTGAGGATGTCGAGGGCACGCTCGGTGGTGAGCGCGCGCTTGTACGGCCGGTCGGCCGCGGTGAGCGCGTCGAAGATGTCGGACACCGTCATCAGCCGCGTCTGCACCGGGATCTGGTCGGCGGTGACGCCGCGGGGGTAGCCGCACCCGTTCAGCTTCTCGTGGTGGCCGTAGGCGATGTGCGCCACGTTGCGCAGCTCGCCGGTCCACGGGATCTGCACCAGGAAGCGGTACGTCTGCTCCACGTGGCTCTCGATCTCGCGGCGCTCCTCGTCGTTCAGGGAGCCCTTGGGGATGTGCAGGAAGCGCATCTCCTCTTCCGTCACGTACGGCACCGGCTGGTCGTCGGGCCCGCGGAAGGTGAGGTGGCCCACGCGCTCCAGCGTCTCCGCGGCGCGCTCGGGAAGCACCGACGGCTCGTTGGCGCGCAGCACGATGGTGCGCACCGCCTCCAGCTCCTCCAGCCGCAGCCGGTGCTCGGCGTCCAGCTCCGGGCCGGGGCGGCTCCCGCGCTCCAGCGCCGCGGCGCGCGCCTGGTGGTACTCGGCCTCGAGCGTGCGCCGCACCAGCTCGAAGCGCGAGAGCACGCGCTCCATCAGCAGCGGCGGCAGCTTCTTCGCCTTCACCAGCACCTCCTCGCGCACCCCCACCTTGCCGAAGTCGTGCAGCAGCGCGGCGTAGCGCAGCTCGCGCATCTGCTCGGCGGTGAAGCGCACGCCGCCGTACGCCGGCGGCGGGGCGCGCTCCAGCCCCGCGGCCAGGTCGCAGGTGAGGGTTGCGACGCGCACGCTGTGCCCGGCGGTGGTGGGATCCCGCGAATCGACCGCGATCACCGCCGCCTTCACGAAGCTCTCGAACAGCCCCTCGATCTGCCGGTACAGCCGCGAGTTCTCGATGCTCACCGCGGCCTGCCCCGCCAGCGCCTGCACCAGCACCTGCTCGCGGTCGGTGTAGGGGAGCACCCAGCGCGCGGCGTCGTCCTCGTCCACGATGCGCGCGGCGGGGATGCGCTTGCGGTTGATGAGCTGCAGCACGCCCACCACGTCGCCGGCGTGGTCGATCATCGGCACCACCAGCAGGCTCTTGGTGCGGTAGCCGAAGCGCTGGTCGAAGCTGCGATTGAGCGTGTACGGTGCCTCGGGCGGAAGCTGGTACGCGTCGGCCACGCGCAGCGTCTCGCCGGTCACCGCGGCGTAGCCCGCGAGGCTGGTGGGGTCGAGCGGGAGGGTGAAGGAGACCATCGGCACGCCGGGGAGCGTGTCGTTCTGGGCCAGGTTGAAGCGGAGCCGCGGGCGCCCGTCCTCGCCCGGTTCCACCAGGTAGAGGCTGCCGGCGTCGCTGTCGGTGATCTGGCGCGCCTTCTCCACGATCCGCTCCAGCAGCCGGGCGGGGTCGCGCTCCGTCATCAGCGCCATCCCCACCGAGGTCAGCTCGCGCAGCTCGCCGCGGGTGCGCGCCAGCTCGGCCTCCATCCGCGCCGTGCCCAGCCGGGCGGCCGCCAGCCGGAACGCCATGCGCAGCGTGCCGGCGGCGACGGCGGGGTCCGCCGCCAGCACGGCGGCCACGCGGTCGCACCCGGCCGCCAGCCGCGACGCCGGCTCGCCGGTCGCGATCACGGTCACCGCCTCGGGGAGGTGGCGCAGGGTGGCGGCGAGGTCGTGCGTCGCCTCGGCCATGGCCTCGTCCAGCAGGAAGACGCAGGGCTGCGTGCACGGCCCCGCCGCGTCGTCCAGCGAGTCGACCACGCGCGTTTCGATGGCGTCGGCGGCGAGGACGTGCGCGATCGGCGACAGGTCCGCGCCCGCGGCGTGCAGCAGCAGCGGGCGCGCGCCCCGGCGCCGTTCCTCGACGGCTTCGGCCTCCTCCTTCACCACGGCGCTCACCCGGCGCCCCCGCCCAGCGCGATCTCCTCGCCCTCGGCGGCCAGCCCCAGCGACAGGTGCGAGCCGCGGGCGAACGCGGCGTCGCGCAGCTCGTGCAGGATGCGGTCGAGCTCGGTGTCGGTGCGGTCGGGGGCGTGGTGGAAGAGCTCCACGCGGCGCACCCCCGCGTCCTCCGCCAGCCGCACCGCCTGCGAGAAGGTGGAGTGCCCCCAGCCGCGGTAGCGCGCGTACTCGGCGTCGGTGTACATCGCGTCGTGCAGCAGCAGGTCGGCCCCGCCGATGAACTCCACCAGCTCGCCGTACCACGACGGGTCGGGGTCGTCGCCCAGCTCGTCGTCGGGCACGTACACCAGCGTGGCACCGCCGGTGGTGACGCGGTAGCCGTAGGTCACCCCCGGGTGGTTCACGCGGAAGGCCGACACCTTCACCCCGTCGCACTCCCACGGCGTGCCGTCGTCGCGCGCGAAGCGCACCTGCGCCGACAGCGCGTTCATGGGGATGGGGAAGTACAGCGGCGACATCTGCCCGGCGAAGGCGCGGGCGATGGGCACGGCGCCCTGCCGCGGGCCGTGGACGCTGAGCCGGCTCTCGGGCTCGTAGAGCTGGGCGAGGAAGGGGAAGCCCTGGATGTGGTCCCAGTGGTAGTGCGAGACGAAGAGCTGCGCGTGGAAGGGCTCGCCGTTCTCGCTCACCTGCCGGCTCAGCGAGCGGATCCCCGTGCCCGCGTCGAAGATCAGCCGCTCGCCCACCGGGGTGCGCACCTCCACGCAGCTCGTGTTGCCGCCGTAGCGCACGGTGGATGGCCCCGGCGAGGGAATCGAGCCGCGGGTTCCCCAGCAGGTGACGCGAAGCGCCGGAACGGCGGCGTCGGATGCGCGCATGCGGGACGGGAGATGGAAGTGCGGGGGAGGGTGGAGCGGCGCGCCGGGCGGCACGCGTTGCAACGGAGAATGTGCCCAAACTACGCCACCCGCGCACGGCGGCGCAACGGAGTCGGCAAGCGGCGGGGAGCGGCGGGGAGGTCGGACGATGATGGGGGACGCCTGGAAGGGTCGTGCCTACACCTCCGGCCCCAGCCGTTTCCTGCGGATGGGGACGATGGTGGTCTCGCGGATCAGGTTGAGGTAGGGGCGTTCGAGGGTGCCGGCCAGCCGCTTCATCTCGGGCCAATGACGATAGACGGTCCGCGAGATCTTGCAGAGGCCGCGGATCGTGTCGTTGAAGAAGAACGCGCCCACGTTCATCTCCCGCAGCACGGCGCGCTCCAGCGGCCGGTGCAGGATCTGCCGGTCCGACCCCACGACCGCCCATCGCCGTTCGCCGGCGTAGCGCAGCACCTCCTGGTCGGGTGCGCCGCGGAGATCCAGGTCGTTGACGTGCCAGGCGTCCTGCCCCAGCTCGCGCAGCGAGCGGACCAGCCGCCAGGGCGCGTTCTCGTCAAAGAGGAAGACTACGCCCCCGCGCCGCCGTCAGCCACCGTCGGAAGCCCAGGGCGGTCTCGACGCTGCGCGGCGGGATCTCGTACAGCCACGCGACACGGTCCACCGTGCGCGCGCCGTGCTGGGGGAGCTCCGCGTCGTAGACGTCCGCCAGCGTGCCGGCGCGGATCCCCGCCTCTTCCACGATCGGCGCGCCGAACGCGCGAAGCGGGTCGACGCAGACGCCGCCCTCCCTGCCCAGCGGCCACCAGCGCGTCGCCACGTCGTCCAGGCCGAAATCGATCTGGTCGAGGTAGGGCTTGACCAGCTGCGGGAAGGCGTGCTGGCCGTGGCCGCGCAGCAGCACCACCGCCTCGCTGTCGTCGCTTTCGTTCAGCACCACGTAGAGCAGCCCCTCGGGATCCACGAAGAAGTTCCGCATGGCGAAAGGGTGCCGGCCTCCCGGCGCGTGGCCGCGCTCGGCGAGCTCGCGGGCCGCCACGTTCGCTGCCTCCTTGATGATCCCCCACGACGCGCCCGCCGCCGTGAAGGCGCGGATGTACAGCAGCTCGATCAGCTCCACGAACGAGATCGCCGGCTTTCCCTCCAGGACGGGAAGGTCGGTCGCGATCAGCGGCGCGTGGCGCGTGGGCCCGGTGGGGCGCACGCGGCGGTAGCCGAACGCCCACCTGCGAACGGTGGCGGGTTTCTCGTGCAGCAGCGCGGCGGCTTCGCCGGGCGTGTAGATGCCCGTTCCGAGTGCGATCATGCTGGCGGCGGTATTCTCCGTTAAGGCGCGAGGTGCGTGATGATCGAGGAGAATGCTAGCGAGGGAGGAGGCGTTTGTGAAGAATCCGCACACAACTGCTACACTATGCGCAGAATGGACGACGGCGGTCCGTAGAGTTCGGGCAGACCTGCGTGAGGGATGCGCGCCCGGAGGGCCGGGAACGCGGCGGCCCGCCCGCACCGTCGTCTCCGGCGAGACGAAGCTGGGGCGGGCCGCCGTGGGCCCGGCTGCGTTGGGCACCGTCGTATCGTGCCCTACGCAGCGCGCAGCCCGGCCCGGAGCGCAGCGGAGGGACACGCCCGAACCCGCTTCTCCGCCGGACGCACTACGAGAGCATCGTCACCCGGAAACACCGATCGCGGGACCCGCCACAGTGGCGAGCCCCGCGATCGATATGGAAACGGTGCGTCCAGCGACTAGCGGGCCGTACGGCGCTCGCGGATGCGGGCGGCCTTGCCGCGCAGGGCGCGCAGGTAGTACAGCTTGGCCCGGCGCACGCGGCCCTCGCGGACCACGTCGATGCTGGCCAGCATCGGCGAATGCAGCGGGAAGGTGCGCTCCACGCCCACGCCGCCCGAGATCTTGCGGACCTTGAAGGTCTCGCTCACGCCGCCGTTCTTGCGGCCGATGCACACGCCCTCGAACGCCTGGATGCGCTCCTTGTCACCCTCGCGCACGCGCACGTTCACGCGGAGCGTGTCGCCCGGGCGGAAGTTCGGGATGTTGTCGCGCAGGTACTCTTTCTGGGTCTCGATGAACGGATGCATGAGAGCCCTTCCTTCCGTTGTACAGGTTTGAGAGAGGTTGGGCGGGCCGCCAACCGGCGGCTCCGGTTCGGGTCCCAACGTCAGCCTTGCGCCGGATGCTCCGCGAGGAGCTCCGGCCGCCGCTCGCGCGTCAGCCGCTCGGACTGGTCGCGCCTCCACGCGGCGATCTTCGCGTGGTCGCCGGACAGCAGCACGTCCGGCACCCGCATGCCCCGGTACTCGGCGGGGCGCGTGTACGACGGGGGAGACAGCAGCCCGTCGTAGAAGCTGTCGGTGCTCGCGCTCTCGTGGTCGGAGATCGCGCCCGGCAGCAGCCGCACCACCGCGTCCAGCACCGCCAGCGCGGCCGGCTCGCCGCCCGAGAGGATGAAGTCGCCCAGCGACAGCTCCTCGTCGGCCAGCCCCTCGGCCACGCGACCGTCCACGTCCTTGTAGTGCCCGCACAGCAGTGTCAGCTCGGGCTGCACCGCCAGGCGCACGGCGTCGTCGTGGGTGAACCTGCGCCCCCGCGCCGACATCAGCACGATGCGCCCGCCGGGACGGCTCTCGCCCTCCGGCGCCAGCGACGCGACCGCCTCCCAGAACGGCTCGGGCTTCATCACCATCCCCGAGCCGCCGCCGTAGGGCAGGTCGTCCACCGTCTGGTGCCGGTCGTGCGTGAACGCGCGAAGCTGCACCAGGTTGTAGCTCGCCAGCCCGGCCGCCGCCGCCCGCGCGGGGATCGAAAGCCCCAGCGCCCCCCGGAAGAAGTCGGGGAAGAGGGTGACGACGTTGATGCGCATCAGATCTCGGTGAGCCCGGCGGGGAGCTCGACCTCCACCACCCCCTCGGCCGGGTCCACGCGGCGCACCATCTCGCGCACGAAGGGCACCAGCAGCTCCTTCCGCCCTTCGCGGCGCACGCCCAGGTACCAGCCGGCGGGCGCCTCGTACACCTCGTCCACCATCCCCAGCACCTCCTCGCCGCTGACGACGCGCAGGCCCAGGAGCTGGTGCACGAACGACTCGTCCGCCTCCAGCGGCGCGGCGTCAGCCGCGGGGATCAGCAGCGACACCCCGCGCAGCGACTGCAGCGCCTCGTCGCGGCCGCCGTACTCGGCGGCTTTCACCAGCAGCCCGCCCTTGAACGGGCGGGCGCGCTCCACGGTGATCTGCCCTTCGACCGGCCGCCCCTTGGCGTCGCCGAAGCGAAGCACGCGGCCGGGGACGAAGATGGCCGCGGGGTGGTCGGTCTCCACGCGCACGAACAGCTCGCCCTTGATCCCGTGCGGCTTCTGCACCGCGCCGACGATCAGGAAACCACCCTCCCCCGCGATCTCGCCCAAGCGGTCAGGCCTCGGCGGGCTTGTCGCCCTCGGGCGCGGCCGCGTCGGTCACCTGGTCGTTCACGGCCGGCGTCTCGGCGGCCGGGGCGTCGGTGGTCGACACCGGCAGCTCCTCCTCGTCGGCGTCGGCCGAAGCCGTCGCGTCGGCGGCCGGAGCCTCGGCAGCCGCGGCCTCGGCGTCGTCGCCGCCGGTGACCCGGTCGGCAACCGCGCCGGCGGCGTCGCTCACCACGTCGGCCACGGTCCCGGCGGCGTCCTTCACCGCGTCCACCACGTTGCCGGCCACGTCGGCCACCGCCGAGGCCGCATCGCTCGCGGCGTCCGCCACGGTCGAGGCGGCGCTGCTGGCGGCATCGGCCACGGTCGAAGCGGCGCTGCTGGCGGCGCCGGCCACGGTCGCGGCGGCACCCTTCGCGACGCCGGCGGCCTTCGAGGCCGCGCCCTTCGCCGCCTTGCCGGCGGTGGCGGCGGCGTTGCTCACGGTCTCGGTGACGGCTTCCAGCGCGCTCTCGGGCTTGAACACCCCCGCGCGGCGCAGCAGCGAGCGCACCGTGTCGGTGGGCATCGCGCCCTTGGCGATCCAGGCGTTGGCCTTGTCGCGGTCGACCTTGAGGGTCTCGGGCTGGGTGGTGGGGTTGTAGTGGCCAATGGTGGCCACGAAGCGGCCGTCGCGCGGCATCGTGCTCTCGGCGATCACGATACGGTAGTGCGGGGCCTTCTTACGGCCCATGCGACGGAGACGGATCTTGAGTGCCATCGGACCTCCTCAGGTCGATCAGCGGGTGGCGTCCAGCCCGGCCCCGCGGAACCGCTCCGCGGGTGGACGGACGATCGATGACTGCAGTGCCCAGTGCCCGGTGCCCAGTCCCCAGGAACACTCCTGGGCACCGGGCACTGGGCACTGGGCACTCGCAGTTTACATCCGGGGCATTCCCCCGAATGGAAGGCGCGGCATGCCGCCGCCCTTGGGCATCATCCCCTGCATGCCCTTCA
>DASQLJ010000236.1:0-6689 GCA_035630095.1 Longimicrobium sp. | reverse complement strand
ATCCACCACGCAGCAGACGCGAGTCACCCACGGCCGCCGCGATCGGCGGCCGTCCGCACATCCCGCCAACCGATCCAGAACCATGAACGTGCTGATGTTCGGCGCCACCGGGATGCTGGGGCAGGGCACCCTCCGCGAATGCCTGCTCGACCCCAGCGTGACGCGCGTGCTGGCGGTCGGCCGCAGGGCGACGGGGCAGCGGCACCCGAAGCTGCGCGAGATCGTGGTGCCCGAGGTGGCGGACCTCTCCGCCGTCGCGCCGGAGCTGGCGGGCTTCGACGCGTGCTTCTTCTGCCTCGGCGTGTCGTCGGCGCGGATGACGGAGGCGCGCTACACCGCCCTCACCCGCGACCTGACGCTTTCGGTGGCGCGCACGCTCCTGCCGCTGAACCCGGGGATGACCTTCGTCTACGTGTCGGGGACGGGCGCGGACAGCAGCGAGCACGGCCGCGTGATGTGGGCGCGGGTGCGGGGGGAGACGGAGAACGCGTTGCTGAAGATGCCGTTCAAGGCCGTGTACGTCTTCCGCCCCGCGGTCATCCTGCCGCTGCACGGCATCACCTCCAGCACCCGGCTGTACCGCGTTCTCTACGGCGTGATGCGTCCGCTCGCCCCGCTGATGAGGCGGCTCGCGCCCAGCTACGTCACCACAACCGACCAGTTCGGCCGCGCGATGCTGAAGGTCGCGCGCGACGGCCATCCCACGCCCATCCTCGAGTCGCGCGACATCGTCCACGTCTGATACGGATCCCACGAGATCCGTTCCGCGAACGGCGGTTTGCGTGAGGGATTCGCGCCCGCAGGGCCGAGACGCCGGCGCGCCCGCGTCGGCCGCCGCGGAAACGAGCGAGGCCATGGCGCGCCGGCGGCTCGGCGCCGTTGGCAACGGCGGTATCGTTGCCTACGGCGCGCGAAGCCCGGCCCGGAGCGCAGCGGAGGGACACGCCCGCACCCCGGCTCTTCCGTTCGGGCCCGGCACCGACTTTTCGCACTCCGTATGATTCCCCGGCGGTGGTAGATACGAAGAAGCCCCGACGCCTGTGCGCCGGGGCTTCTTCGTTCGATGACTGTCGATTCGCGGCGTAGCAGGCGGATACTGGTCCGTGACGGCGGCCGATCCGCGTCTCACCTCTCCCCGGCTGGCGCCTCCGCGCCCCCGCCGTCTCCATCGTCGCCGTCGTCGCCCGCGTCGGCCCTCGCCTCCCGGCGGGCGGCACAGAGGGCGTTGGCGGAGACCTCCTCGGCGCGGTTGAGGAAGCGCGAGAACACGCTCCACGCCTCGCCCGGCACGCCCTTGTGGTGGAGGGAGGCGCGCACCAGCTCGCCCAGGCCGGTGAACTCGCGGCGGAGCCCGTCTTCGTCCCACCCCTGGCGCGCGCGCTGCTCGCCGTGGCGGAAGGCGACCAGCCGCTGCACCTCGGTGCCGTCGTGCAGCAGCGACATCTCGCCCGGCGCGTCGGCCAGCGCCACCATGCACTGCGCCACGTCCGTCAGAAACGTGGTCTGGTGGTCCTCCAGCTCGGCCTCGCTGAGCTCCGCTGCGGGAAGGCCGCGGTCGGCGCGGAGCTGCGCGGCGTACGCCTCGATCACCTCGCGCAGGTCGTGCTGCAGCGTCTCGCCGGCGTGGCGCAGCACCTCGGCCCGCGCGCCGCCGACCCCGGCCAGCGACGGCTCGGCATCCGGCTCGTCCGCGTCTTCGGCCTCGCCGTGGGCGGGGAGCCAGAGGGTGAAGCACGAGCCGCGGCCCAGCTCCGTCTCCAGCGTCAGCTCGCCCCCCATCATCCGCGCCAGCCGCCGGCTGATGGTGAGCCCCAGCCCCGTGCCGCCCGAGCGCCGCGTGTGCACCGCCTCGGCCTGCACGAAGGGCTCGAACACCGCCTGGGTGTCTTCGGGCGCGATCCCCGGCCCCGTGTCCTCCACGCGGATGCACACCAGCGGGCGCTCGCCGGGGAGCCGCACCTTGCGGGGATGCCCGGTGCCGCAGACCACGGTGACGCGGCCGCCCTCGCCGGTGAACTTCACCGCGTTGGAGAGGAGGTTGAGCAGCACCTGCCGCACCCGGTCGTGGTCGCCCAGGTACTCGGGGCCGGGGAAGGAGCACTCGTTGTGCAGCCGCACCCCCTTGGCCTGGGCGTCGGTGGCCACGAACGAGAGCGACTCGCCGATCACGTCGGCGGCGCGGCCGCGCTCGCGGGTCACGCCCATCCGCCCCGCCTCGATCTTGGAGAGGTCGAGCACGTCGTTGATCACGCCCAGCAGGTGGCGGGTGCTCGCCCGCACGCGCTCCAGGTAGCGGCGCTGCTCGTCGGTCACCGGCCCCGCGATCCCCATCTCCAGCAGGTCGGTGTAGCCCAGCACCGCGTTCACCGGGGTGCGTAGCTCGTGGCTCATCATCGCCAGGAAGTCGCTCTTGGCGCGGTTTGCGCGCTCGGCTTCCTCGGTGCGGGCGGCGAGCTGCGCGTTCACGCGGCGCAGCGACTCGTTGCCGGCGTTGGCGTGCGCCAGCGCGCGGTCGCGCTCCTCCTCGGCGCGCATGCGGCGGAACGCCTGCCCCACCTCGCTGCCGATCGAGCGCGCCATGGCCAGCAGCGCCTCGTCGGTGAACCCGGCCTGGCGGCTGAAGAACTCGATCACCCCCAGCACGTCGCCCCCCGCCTGCACGGGGAAGGCGAAGGCCGCGTGCAGCCCGGCGCGCAGCGCGTGCGCCGCCCGCGGAAAGCCGGGCTCCAGCGATGCGTCCACCACCCACACCGGCGCGCATTCCGCCCAGGCGCGGCCGGCGAGCCCCTCGCCGGGGGCGAAGATGAAGGCGCGGCTCGCGGCCTCGAATTCGCCGGCGTCGATATCGTCCGCGCGCCAGTGGGCGTAGACGCGCAGGCGGCCGTCGTCCACCCTCCAGAGGAAACCGACGCTCCACGCCAGCGCTTCGCCGATGGCGCGCAGCACGGGCACCGCGGCGGCCTGCACGGTGCCCACCTCGGCCAGCACCCGCGTGACGGCGTGCTCGGCGGCCAGCCGCTGCTCGGCCAGGCGCCGGTCGCTGAGGTCGCGGATGAAGGCGCTGAACACCACCTCGCCGCCTTCGCGCGCCGGCGCCACGGTCAGCTCCACCGGGAACTCGCGCCCGTCGCGGCGAAGCGCCGTGATCTCGATGCGGCGGTTGAGGATAGGCCCCTCGCCGGTCGCCAGGTAGCGGCGCACGCCGGCCGCGTGCCCCGCGCGGTGCCGCGGGGGGATGATGGTGTCGGCCAGGGTGCGGCCCAGCGCCTCGTCCACGCTCCAGCCGAAGAGCGTCTCGGCGTGCGCGTTCCACCCGGTGATCACGCTGTCGGCGTCGGTGGTGACGATGGCGTCGAGCGCCGACTCGATGATCGCGCGCAGCCGCGCCTCCGACGCGGAGACGCCGCCGGCTGCAACGCGCGCGTCGGCTCCCGCGGCGGGGGCGCCGGCGCGGGCGGAGCCGTCGTGGGGTGATCCTGCCGGGTGCTGCGGGACGCCGTCGGTCACTGCGCTCGGGGGTATGAATGGGTGCCCCCGGAGGCGGCCGCGGCCCCGGGGGACTACACTGCGGTCCTTCGATGGAATCGCCGTGCCATGGCCGTAGCGTGGGCCGCCACGAGCGCTCCGGCGGAGCGGAATCTGGTTCGCGCCCGGGTTGACGTCGCCGGAGAATCCGTTTAGAATCGCGGCCAGATGGGAGTCGCGTCCCGGGTCGAGCAGGTGCGAGAGGTGGAGTGATCCCCCCGCGCCCGCACGTCCATCCCCACCCGCGGGTGGAGGATGGCGGTCCCCGGCCGCGACTCCTTTTTCGCGTGCCCACGCCTCTCGTCGCGAGAGCGTCGGCAGACCCGCAAGCCGGCCGCGGATTTTCGCAGTCTGGCGAGAGAACAGCTTCGCGCAGATACGGGGAGGTGCATCATGGACCAGGAATCGCGCCGCTGAGCGCCGCCCTCCCACGGGCGCTGCGCCGGCGGAGACATCCACCGACAATCGCAATCGACCCAGGGAGATACCATGAGCACCACCGGACGCTACTTCTATCGCGATCGCCAGTCGGGCCGCCTGTTCTGCGTCGAGCCCATCAACCGGCGCGACCAGAAGCTCGACGACGTGCAGTGGACCAACGGCGGGATCGACCCCGTCCGCGGCGGCGCCGTCGCCGAGGAGGACTCGATCATCACGGCCGCGAACGGGTTCCACACCATCACCCACCTGCCGCCCGGCACCAGCCCCGACGGCTACATCGAGATGCTGCTGAAGGGTGAACGCCCGGCAGGGCAGGGCTGATACGGAGGGCCGGCGGCGCGGAAAGGGTTACCGCCGGTTACGTTTGCCTGGCGGAGGCGCCCGGCAGGTCCCGGGCGTCCAGCGGGATCGGACGATCGTCGGCGGTAGAAACAGGAAGGGCCGCGTCCGGGCACAGGACGCGGCCCTTTACCTCGTAATTGGATACACCGCTGGCCTCGCCAGAATCGAGGTATCGTTTGGAAAGAGCCATTCCCGGGAAGAATCGCCGGGTGCTCGTCCAACTGATCTGAGCCGGCGTCTTTCGATCATCCACCCTGTCATCGCCAGAACGCTTGCCGCCGAGGACGGCAACGCAACGAAACCAAGCCACATAAGGGGGATGGCTCGACCGTCACCTCAAACCCGCGGGTTCACATGCATCCCAACGAACAGCTGCTGGAACGGCTCTACACTTGCCTCCGCGAGCACGACGCCGACGGGATGGCGGCGTGCTACCATCCCGACGCGACGTTCGACGACATCGCTTTCAGCCTGGCGGGGAGGAAGAAGATCCACGCGATGTGGGACATGATCTGCCGCACCGACATCCGCGCCGAGTTCAAGGTGCTGCACGCCGACAACGAGACCGGCGTGGTGGATCTGGTGGACGAGTACCACTACGGTAGAACGGACTCGGACCCGGGGCGCCCCGTGCACAACGCCATCCGGTCCACCTTCGGCTTTCGCGACGGGCTGATCTTCGCCCACGAGGACCGGTGCGACGCACTGGTGTGGGGAAGGCAGGCGCTGGGGCCGGCGCTCGGCGTGCTGACGTGGCTCGTTCCGATCGCGCGGACGATCAAGGCGAAGAAGAAGCTCAAGCCGTACCTCGCCGCGCACCAGGCGTGATCGCTCGGCCAGACCCGGTATGGATCGGCGGCCGCCGGACGGCTCCCGGCGGCTGCCGGTGCGGAGAATAGCTCTCGCGATTGCATTTAGTCCGAACGCTGCGGCCGCCGCGGGGGATCCCCGCGGCGGCCGCATCTCTTGTCCCATGGAGTTCATCCGGCGAACGCCGGCTTCAAGCAGCTTTGCGACTGATTAGATCCCTCGGCGGTCCGTCGCCAGCCTCAGCTTCCAGCTCTCGATCGGCGTTCCCGCAGTGCGCAGCCGGCTGGCGAGGAAAGCCAACCGGCGGGTCTCGGCGCAGTCGGTGGGGAACGGGCTGCCGCAGCGGATGCCGAAGCGCTGGGCCAGGTAGTACGGCGGCAGCGCCTGGTAGTACAGCGTCGCCCGCACCGCCCGCGCGCCGGGCACGCGCGACAGCGGGATGCGGTACACCAGCCGGTCGGCGCCCTGGCCGTTCCAGTAGTCGCGATCGCGGGCGGATTCGCCGTGCGGCTGCGTCTCGGTCCAGAACGGGCCGCCGCGCCGCCACCCGCGCGGCAGCAGCCGGTTCTCCTTCACCACGCTGTCCAGCGCCAGGAAGCTGGTGGTGAGCATCCCCTGCGGGTCGCGCACCAGCTCCTCGTAGATCTGCACCTGGTCGTCGCGCGTGATCGTCTCGTAGTGCGGCTGGAAGACGCCGCCCGATGCCACCGGGCGCGTGAAGAACTCGGTCGGGAGCGGCTGGCTCGACGTCCCCCGCAGGATCACCCCCAGCCCGTTCGTCCGCCCCGACGCCCACAGCGTGTCGCGCGCGCCCACCACGGCCAGCTCCACGAACGCCCGCCGGAAGCCCACGCCGCTGGGCAGCCGGTGCCCCGCCAGGTTCTCCACCCGCACCGTCACCTCCAGCGAGTCGCGCACGCGCCGCACGCCCTCGACCCGGACGCGGGCGCTCTGCTCGCGCGCCAGCGTCTCCATGCTGAGCCCGGCGTTCACCAGCGGCTGCACGCCCTGCCCGTACATGTAGTCGGTGCGGCGGATCCCCAGCGTCTCGGGGAACTGCTGGAACATCGACAGCGTGAAGAGGTTGATCCCCGTCAGCATGTGGCGGCTGAAGGTGTCGCGCACCGCCACGGTGATCGCGCTGTCGCGGGCGCGGTGGTCGGCCATCGGGTAGGTGGGGTCCTCGATCAGCGCCACGCGGTAGCGCAGCCGGTTGCCGCGGAAGTCCTGCGGCATGTGGCAGCTCTGGCAGGTGCGCGCGCTGTCGGCGCGCACCGGCGCCACCTCGTTCTGGAAGACGCTGTTCAGCCACTCGATGTAGGTGGCCTGCTCATACCCCTCGCCCACCTGCTTCCCCGTGCGGTCGAAGACGGGGAGGACCACGGTGTGGCAGCTTCCGCACAGCGCGCCGGTGCGGATCTGCGGCGCGCCGCGCGGCGTGATCCCCAGCGCCTCCTTCATCGGGTGCTCGATCACGTCGTCGTACGGCCCGTTCACGTGCCCCGGCGGGTCGACCTTGAAGCGCCCGGTGAAGCTCCCCGTGTCGCCCACGGCGACGGGGCTGATCTGGT
>DASQLJ010000235.1:0-7578 GCA_035630095.1 Longimicrobium sp. | reverse complement strand
ACCCTTCCCTCCCCCGCCGATGAACCCGCTCACCCTGCTGCCCCTTCTCGCCGCCGTCTCCGGTGCGCCCGAGCCGCCTCCGCCGCCGCTCCTCCGCTTCGTCGCACGCGAATACGCCTTCGAGGCGCGGGCGTCCGTGGTCGGTGGGCGGAAGCGGATCCGGCTGGTGAACCGCGGCACCCGGCCGCACTACATCCGCTTCCTGCGCCTGGCGCCCGGGAAGACGATGGCCGACTTCGTGGCGTTGCGGGAGCAGGGCGGCACGAGCGCGGAGTGGCTCACCCCCGCCGGCGGGATCGCGCCCGTGTCGCCGGGGGACTCGGCCGACGTGGTGATGTCGCTCCCGCCCGGGCGCATCCTGGTGATCTGTGGCTACCCCGGCCCCGACGGCCGGCCGTACGTGGCCCACGGGATGATGCGCGAGCTGAGCGTGGGATCGCCGCCGCGCCTGCCGTCGCCCGCGCCGGACGCGGATCTGGCCCTGCGGCTGGAGGACGGCGCGCTGACGTGGTCGGGGACGCCGGCGGCCGGACGGCGGACGGTGCTGGTGGAGAACACCGGCACCCAGGTGCACCAGGCGCTGCTGGCGCGCCTGCCGGACGGGCGGTCGCTGGCGGACGAGAAGCGGTGGTTCGAGCAGGGGTTCCGCACCGCGCGCCCGGGCGCCCCCGCCGGTGGGGTCATCGAGCTGCGGCCCGGCGACCGCGTGTGGCTGACGATGGACTTCGCGCCGGGTCGCTACGCCCTTCTCTGCTTCGCCGGCGCGGGCCGCGGGCACGGCCACGTCGAGCGGAACGAGGCCGTCGAGTTCACCATATGCTAGCGATTCGAACGGCTTCCGGAACGGCAGGGGTCACCTTTCAGCGGTGCCGGCCCGGCATCGGAATCCCGCCTACGATCAGAACGCCGTGCCGTTCGCGCGCTTGCCGGCGGACGACTGCAGGCTGCCGAGCGTGGTGTGCAGCACGAAGGAGCCCGTGGCCGACGCGTCGGGGCTGCGGTTCATCGACACGCCGTCGGTGCCGGAGAGCGCGGAGCCGTAGCTGTAGCTGTTCTTCACCACCGCCCCGCCGTCCTTGAGGATCACGCTGTCGCCGCCGTTGGCCAGGCTGAGCTGGCCGGTGGAGGCCGCGACCGCGTTGGCCAGCCCCGCCGGGATCGACGCGGAGCCGGCGAACACCACGATCGCCTTCCCCGGCGCCAGCGTGGTGCCGGCGGTGAAGGTGTGGCGCAGGCCGCCCGCGTCGCTGATCGTCCATCCCCCGATCGACGCCGAGGTGCCGCCCACGTTCACGATCTCCACGAACTCGCCCGCGGTGTTGCTGCCGGGCTCGTTGGCCAGGATCTCGTTGATCACCACCTGCGCCGGCGTGGCCGTGGTGATGGTGAACGCCGCGTTGCTCGCGTCCGACACGCCGCCCGCCGCGTCGCTCACGCGCACCTGCGCGCTGGTGGTGGCGCTGGCGGGCACCGTCCACGCGTAGCTCCCCGCCGACGCGGGCGTGCTGGCGGTGATGGTGGTCCACGCGCCGCCGCCGTTCAGCGTGTACTCCAGCTTCACGTTCGCGATGCCGGCCGAGGTCCAGGTCACGCTGCGCACGCTGCCGCCCGCCCAGCTCTCGCCGCCGTTGGGCGAGGTGACCGTGACCGCCGGCGTGACAGCGCCCCCGTAGGTGTAGCGGGTGATCACCGGGAAGTGGTCGCTGGTGGTGCTGGCGTAGCTGGCGATGTACGTGTCCGCCCGGAACGCCTGCGCCGAGGCGGCCACGTAGGTGGCGTACAGGTCGTTGGTGGCCAGGTGGTGGTCGATGAAGTCGCTGTAGCTAACGGTGGACGACACGCCCGCGGCCGACAGCGCGCCGGTGGGATAGGTGTAGTCCGCCGCGTCGCCCACGAAGTTGGCGAAGGGCGTGGGCTGGCCCGGGGTGATGGAGGTGTCCACGTCGTCGTTCCAGTCGCCCAGCACCACCACCTTCTGGGTGGGATAGGTGGTGTCGATGTAGCTCTTCAGCGCAACGGCCGCGTTCTGGCGGCGCTGCCAGCTGGTCACGTCGTTGAACGCCTTCATGTGCAGCACGATGAACACGACGTCCTCGGTGCCGCCGTTCAGCGTGATGCGCAGCGTCACCTGCAGCGGCGGCCGCCCGGCGAAGTCGCTGTCGTTGGCGGTGAGGATGATCTTGCTCCCCAGCACCGTCGCGATCGACGACTTGTAGAGCAGCCCCACCTTCTGCTCGGTGGCCGAATAGTACGTGGAGCCGCTGGTGACCGAGGCGTCGTTCGAGAGCACCCCCGCGTAGCCGGTGAGCTGCGACTTGAGCGAGCTCCAGTCCGCCCCGTCCACCACCTCCTCCACCCCCCACACGTCGGCGTCCACCCCGGCGATCACGTCGCGCACGTTGGAAAGCTGCAGCGCGTCGTTGCCGGGCCCGTTGGACGCGTCGCCGAACCACTCGATGTTCCAGCTCGCCACGTCGAGCGTGGCGGCGGTCCCCTGCGCGGGCACCACCACGCGCGAGATCCCGCCGGGCGCGGGCACGGCGCGCGGGAGCGCGGGGGACGTGGCGTCGCACGCGGCGACGGCGAGGGAGATCAGCCCGAGCGCGAGCCCGGCCAGGTTGCGGCGAAACCTCACTGCGCACCTCCATCCGGCGTGATGATGAACGCACGGCCCCGCCGTCTCGCGGCGGAGCACCGGAGGCGCAAAACGGTCCGTGTTCGTGGGCGCGCGCAACATAGCCGCGCGATCACCGTCGCGAAACGGGAGTGGTGGACCAGGCAGGCGACGAATCGGAAACGATCGGCCCCGCCGCCGAGGGGAAATCAACGCGGCCGGTGAGACCCCGTTGATGGAGGCCGCGCAGCTTGCGGGACGAGGCCGGCGCGGGGCCGGCCTCGCGCCGTCCATCCATCACCCGGGGAAAGACCATGGCCACGATTCACTTCGAGATCCTGCGCCGGATCGCGGAAACCGCCAGCGGGATGCGCTACCAGGACACGTGGTTCGAGGTGACCGACACCGACGTGGAGATCTGGGACCACGAGCCGACCGGAAGCGAGCTGCAGCCCAACTCCACCGTCATCATGTGCACCGCGTGGCAGCGGCCCCCCATCCCGCCCGTCACCCGCGCCAGGATCGCCTCGGACGGCGACGAGATCGACCTCCTCGCGGTGCCGGTGCCCGAGCAGGAGCTGCAGGGCTGGGTCGGCCCCAAGATGCTGCAGGCCGACGCGGTGTTCTGGAGCGCGTCGGCCGTGGAGAAGTTCCTGATGCCCTACTACGCCTCGACCTACGGCAGCATGGCCCCGAAGGCCGTGGCGCAGCTGCTGAACGTCTTCGTGCCGGCGGGGAGCCCGGAGCTCCAGGGCAACGCGATGATGGAGCTGATGGACGCGCCGAGCGCGCCCGTCGACCTCACCTCCGACCTGGGCACCCCCACCGTGACCGTCACCGACCCGGCCGGCTTCGACCAGCCGTTCGCGGTGGTTCACCTGCCCAGCTCCGAGTACACCGCCGGAACGCCCGCCGACGACGGAGGCGCCGTCCCCCGCCTGTACACCCTGCACCGCAGCGGCGCCGTGAAGAAGCTCAGGGTGCCGGCGGAGTGAGCCCTCCGCCCGGAGAGAGCGAGCGGACCATCGGGTCGCGCAGGAGGTAGTCGCGCATGGTGGGGCTGGATCGCACCATCCGCGCGACCAGCACGCGGGCGCCCGCGGTGTCGCCCATCGCCAGGCGCACCCAGGTCTCGTCGTAGGCGAGCGAGAACCCCAGGTCGGCGTCACCCGCCACCTCGCCGCGCGCCCGGGCCGTCACCGCCCGGGCGCTGTCGGCGTGTCCGGCGCGCGCCAGCACGGCGGCCGCCAGCATGCGCCGGTAGATGGGGCTGTAGAGGCGCCCGCGCGCGCGGGCGCGGGCCGGCGGGTCGAGCCGGTCGAGCTCGGCCACCAGGCGCCACGCGGCCGCGGGGTCGGCCGGGCGCGAGGGATCGTTGCGCAGCAGCGTGAGCCGGCACTCGGTGAAGCGCCAGTCGCGGGGGAACTGGCGCACGCCGTCCTCGCATTCGCGGTGCGCGGCGGCGTAGTCGCCCAGCCACAGCGCGCTGAAGAAGAGCCGGTGGCGGATGTCGGCGGCGGCGTCGAGGAAGGCGTCTTCGTCCAGGGCGCGGCGCGCGGCCAGCTCGCTCTCGGCCAGGCGGCCGCGGATGCGCAGGAGCTGGCTCAGCGTGGCCCAGGCGCTGGCCCGCGCCGGCTCGGCGGCGACGGAGGCGCGCAGGTCGCGCTCGGCCTGGGCCAGCAGGGCGGTGTCGCCGGCCAGCATGGCCACGTCGATCACGGCGGTTCCGCGCAGCTCCAGCGCCTCCGCGCGCGCCGCCGGGGCGCGGGCCAGCACCACCGACGCGCGCCGCGCCGCGGAACGCAGCAGCGGGGGTGTCCCGGCTCCCGCCACCAGCTTGGCCCGGGTCACCTCCACCCAGCCACGCAGCAGCGTGGGCTCGGCCCAGCGCGGGTCGGCGGCCTCGGCGCGCGCCAGGAGCGTGTCGGCGCGCGCCAGCAGGCGCATGGCCGAGGCGGTGTCGAGGGTGTCGCGCGCGCCCGCGATCTCGCGGGCGTCGCGGCGCAGCTGCTCGGCCTGCAGCACCCAGCGCAGCGCATCGGCGCTCTCCGTCTCTCCGGCCGCCCGCCGCAGGCGCACCTCCTGCCCCAGGCGCTGCCGCAGCGCGGCGGCCACCTCGGTCGCCACCGCGCGCTGCAGCGCCACCACGTCGCCCAGCGGCTTCCCCACCTCGCGGCTGGCCAGGTGGCTCTGGGTGGCGGCGTCCACCAGCTCCACCGTCACCCACACGCTGTCGCCCGAGCGCTGCAGCGTCCCCTCCACCACGCTCCCCACCCGCAGCCGCGCCACCAGGCTGTCGAAGGGAACCTCGCCGCCACGGTAGGGCTTCACCCCGCCGCGGCTCACCACGTCCAGCGCGTCCACCCGCCCCAGCTCGTGGATCAGCCGCTCGGTGAGCCCCGCCGCCAGGTACTGCAGCTCGCCGCGGGGCGTCAGGTCGTCGAAGTACAGCACCGCGATCCGGCGCGGGTCGTACCCCGGCGCCGCGGAAGCCGCGCGCCGCTCCGCCGCCCACACCGTGAGCACCGCCAGCATCATCCCCACCAGCACCCCCGCCATGGCCGCGTAGTAGACCGCGTCGTGCACCCCGCGCCGTCGCCCCGCCGCCGGCCGGGGGGCGGAGGCGCCATCCAGCCTCGACGTACCGCCGCCGGCGGCACGGACGGCGGGGCCCGCGGCGCTCACGCCGTCGCCGACGCGGCGGATCGCGGGCTCCAGCCCCGGCGCCCCGGCATCGACGGTACGAACGAGGTGGCCCGGCCCCGTCGCGGTCGCGGGGGCCGCGCCCGGCTCCGGGCCAGCCGCGTGATCCGCTCGATCCGCATCCCGCGCCGTCGCCTCGGCCACGGAGGACGCCGGCTCGTCCGCCACGGAGGCGGCGGGCGAGGAATCCAGCGGAAGCGGGGTGAACGGCGGGGGCGAAAGGGGTGACGGAGGGGTCGCAAGGGAAGCGCGCGGCGGCGCCGAGAGCGGCGGGGTGTCGCGAGGGGGGTCGGTGCGCAGGCCGGCCACGAAGGCCTGGAAGTCGGGGTCGGGGTCCACCCCCAGCTCGGCGCGCAGCAGCGTGGCGTGCGAGGCGGCCGCGCGCAGGGCGGACGGCCGCTCGCCCGCCGCGTCCAACGCGCGCACCAGGCGCAGCGCCGTGCGCGAGCTGAACGGGTCGTGCCCGGCCAGCCTGCGCCACCCGTCCACCGCGCGGAGCGCGCTCCCCTCGGCCTCGGCCGCCTCGGCCAGCTGCTCGAGCGCGCGGGCGCAGGCGCGGGCCAGCCGCTCGCGCTCGCCATCGGCCCAGCGCTCGAACTCGGGGGCGTCGCTGACGTAGAAGCCGTCCAGCAGCGGCCCGCGGTACAGGCGCACCGCCGCCTCGGCGTCGCCGGCCTCGAGCAGCTCCTGGAACTCGGCCACGTCGCTCTCCACCACCGCGCGGTCCAGCGCCACGTCGCCCGCCGACGCGGCGACGATGGCGCCGTCGCCCAGCTCCTTGCGCAGCACGTAGAGCGATTCGGAGAGGTTGTGGCGCGCGGCCTCGCCGGTCAGCTCGGGCCACAGCAGGCCCAGCAGCCGCTCGCGCCCCACCGGCCGGCCGCGCGCCACCGCCAGCACGGCCAGCAGCGCCACGCGGCGCTTGTGCGCGGCGCGGCCCTGCACCGGGCCACCCGGGCCGGAAAAGAGCGGATCGCCGAGAAGGTCCAGCCGGAAGACTGGGGACATGAAGGTTTCAACCTGCGGAATGACGGCGGGATGGAAAGCGGGTTGATGAAGGCAAGCCAGAATGTGTCCGCGATGGCCGGGACTGCGCAAGCGTCCCCTTTCAAGCGGCGCACTTCCACCCCACCCGATCCGATGCCCGTCCCCACCCGTTTTCCCCGCCCGAGCTTCCCGCCACCCACGCTGCGGCTGGCCCGCGCCGCGGTCGCCGCCGCCGCGCTGGCGGCCGTGGGCACCTCGCGCCTGGCCGGAACGCAGCAGCCGCAGCGCGCCCCCGAGCCGCGCCCCGGCGCCACCTCGCGTGGGCCCGGCGACGTGGACGCGCTCCCCGGCCCCTTCTGGCTCTCGCTGCTGGCCGCGGTGCTCTCCGGGGTGGCGGGCGCCGCGGCGGCCGGGCGGATCGCCGGGCCGCGCGGGCAGGCGGTGCCGGCCGGCGCGCTGGAGACGCTGGTGGTGGGCTCGGCCTCGGCCGTGGCGCTGCTGGGGGTGAACCCGCCGGGGGGAGACTGGCCGGCGCTGGCGGCGACCTCGGCCGCCGGCGGCGTGGCGGGGCAGGCGCTGCTGCTGGCCTCGGCCCACGCGCGCCGCGCCGTGGCCGCCGAGACCGCCCGCGACGCCGCGGACGACGCCGCCCGGCGCGTGGTGGTGCTGGCGGGCGAGCAGATGGAAACGCTCCGGCGGCTGGCGGCCGACGCGGGCGGGATGGTCGGCAGCGGCACCGCGCCCGGCGACGGGTGGAAGCGCGCGCTGGACGTGTACGCCGAGCGCGCGCGGGTGGAGCTGATGCACGTGGCCCGCCGCGGACCGGCCCCGGCGCGCCGGGTGGACGGCGGAGCCGCCGGCACGCGCGGGCGCGAGGCCGACCCATGAGCGAGCGCGAGCGCAGCACCGAGCCCCGGGCCCGCGGCCCGCCCGGGACCATCGCGCTCGGCTTCGCCGGGCGCGCCGGGCACGAATACGCGTGCCGCCGCGCCCGTGCGTCAATGAGGTTCCTTTTCATGGAGACACGACAATGGACTGGACACAGGAACAGCTGATCCCCAACACCTTCGTGGGCGGCTACCAGTCGTTCACCCCCGACGCGAGCGGGTTCGTCTTCGTCGAGGTCACGGGGCAGGGGGCGCTCACGGAGGCGCAGCTCGGGCTGGCGCTGGTGGGCGACTCGATCGCCTCCACGTGGGTGGCGGGCGGCTCCTACATCTACTCGCAGGACAACTCCATCTACTGGCTGCCGGGGAGCGCCACCTTCCCCGTCG
>DASQLJ010000234.1:0-7982 GCA_035630095.1 Longimicrobium sp. | reverse complement strand
TTGTCGAGGCGCGCGTTGGGCGTGAAGCCCTCCGGAAAGCTCAGCAGCGCGGCGTTCAGCTCGCGCAGCCGCTCGGCCGGCACGCCGGTGGGCACCGGGTCGCCCGCGGTGCCGCGCTCGGGCTCGTCGTGGGCGTGCGGGGCCGCGTCGGCGCCCAGCGACGCCAGCGCGGCGGCCAGCTCGTCGGCCACGGCCTTCGCCATCGCCTCGGCCTCTTCCGCCGTCACCACGCCTTCGTCCACCAGCTGCCGCGCGTAGAGCTCGCGGGCGGTGGGATGGGTGCGGATCGCCTCGTACATCACCGGCTGGGTGAAGAGCGGCTCGTCGCCCTCGTTGTGGCCCCAGCGGCGGTAGCCCACCAGGTCCAGGAGGAAGTCCTTCCGGAAGCGCGCGCGGTACGCCATCGCCAGCCGCGTGGCCGCGAGGCACGCCTCGGGGTCGTCGGCGTTCACGTGCACGATCGGGATCTCGAACCCCTTGGCCAGGTCGCTCGCGTAGCGCGTGGAGCGGTCGTCCTCGGGGTCGGTGGTGAAGCCGACCTGGTTGTTGGCGATCAGGTGCAGCGAGCCGCCCACGGTGTAGCCGCGCAGGCCACTCATGTTCATCGTCTCGGCCACCACGCCCTGCCCGGGGAACGCCGCGTCGCCGTGGATCATCACCGCCACGGCCGCGTCGGGCTCCAGCGTGGGCGCGCCGGGGCTGCTGGTGTCGTCCTGCGAGGCGCGGGTCATCCCCACCACCACCGGGTTCACGAACTCCAGGTGGCTGGGGTTGGGGGAGAGGGTCACGCGGACCTTCCGGCCGTCGATCTCCTTCTCCTCGTCCCACCCCATGTGGTACTTCACGTCGCCCGACGGCTCGTCGCTGTTCTGCGCGTCGTCGTTTCCGGGGACCAGCTGCGCGCTCTGGAAGCCGGCCAGCATCATCGCGTACGGCTTCCCCAGCACGTGGGTGAGCACGTTCAGCCGCCCACGGTGCGCCATGCCGATCAGCACGTCGCGCGCGCCGGCCTGCGCGGCGCCGGCCACCACCTCGTCCAGCATCGGCACCATCGCGTCGGTGCCCTCGATGCTGAAGCGCTTCTGGCCGAAGAACGCCCGGTGCAGGAAGCGCTCGAAGCCGTCCACCTGGCTGATGCGGCGCAGCAGCGCCTTCTTGCGCTCGGGCGCGAGCGGCTGGGCGTACTGCGCCGTCTCGATGGCGTCGCGCAGCCAAGCGCGCTCTTCGGCGTTGGGGATGTGGTGGTAGTCGTAGCCGGTCGTCCCCGAGTAGATGCCGCGCAGGCGCTTCACCTCGGCCGCCAGGTTCGCCGACTTGGCGTCGTGCCCCAGCACCACCGTGGCGGGGAGCTGCTGCAGGTCGGCCTCGGTGAGGCCGTAGCTCTCCAGCGCCAACGCGGGGTCGGCGTGTGGCTCGCTCCCCAGCGGGTCCAGCCGCGCGGCGGTGAGGCCGCGCGTGCGGATGGTCCGCGACATCTCGCGCGCCGCCACCACCTTGCGCACGTCCACCCCCGGCGCGTCATCCGCGGGCGGGGCGCCGTCGGCGGCGGCCGCGCCCGCGGCGGCGGCGTGCAGCTCGGCCGGGTCGAAGCCGGCGAAGAACGCGCGCCACCCGTCGTCCACCGACTGGGCTTCGTGGACGTACCTCTCGTATTGCTCGAGCACGTACCCCGCGTTGGGGCCGTGAAAATCGCGTAGGTCTGCCATGGGCCTGGTTCACCCTAGTCGTGTGGGCGCGCCCGCGGCGGTGCGCCTCGACGCCCGTTCCGGCGCCCGGTCGTGGGCCGGAAAGCGAGCAATCGCGGTAAGTTAATCCGACCCACCACCCACCGCCACCGTGCGGCGGCAACGCGGAATTCAGCGCGCTGCAAGGATCACACGCGCCATCCCCCAGCCTCGACGGCTGATACACCGGAAACGGGCGATCGGGCGAATCCTCCAGCCCAACTGTTCAGCCGCCCCGCGCCAGCGCTCGTCACGTGCCCCACCACCTCGGCCCCGCAAGCGCCGGTAGTCCGCGAAGGCGGACTTCGTGTAGTTGTTGCAGCGAATTCATTCGCCCCTGCAAGGCAGCGCCGCGCTTCTACTTCCCTCGTTCGTTCAACCCGCCTTCCTCATCCAGCTCCAGCCGTAGCCTCGCGCGTGCGACCGTCAACCGCAAACCGCTCGATCAGGGTTGATGCACATCCAGCCACATGCGCTTTTGAGCCCGGTACTGTCCATATTCAAAAAACCGATAACTCCGCCCATTCCGATCCTCCAGCCGCCGTTCGCCCGCTCCGGCGCACCCTGCCGCGGTATGGACGAGACACCCCTGTCCCCTGTCCGCTGTTCGTAGATACAAAAAGAGAGCGGCGCCTGGTCTTTCGACTCGGCGCCGCTCTACTGCTCGGTGGTTCCTCCCGACGGGCTTCACTCGGGCTTCTGGAGAGACTGCTGCATCGGGCTTCTGGCCCGACCCCCGGATTCACCATCCGGCTCCTCTGGGCCTCGTGCGACCGGCTTTCGCCCGCCGACTCGGCGCAACAGCGACGTCCTACGTTCCGCCCACCGCTCGGTTCCCTCGACCAGGCACAACCCGCTCGTCTTTTCCGCTGATGCCGACTCCCCTTTCGGTTCGCCAGCGCGGCTCCCGGGCGTCCCCGCGATGACCAGCGTGCTGCACGGACCTAGATTACCGTTCCGCCGGATCGCAGTCAAGGGTTTTGCTTTGAGAACATTTTCACAATCGTAAGTCGTTGCAGGAACAGCCTTTTGGTTTTCCATCGGGTACGGGTTTGATTCGGGGTAACATTGCACCTGTTTAGACGCATTCATGCCGGCGTGCATTGCATCTCCGTGCGCCGCTTGAGGATGCCGCGTTTCCCCCCCGCCACGGGTGTTTCCGCACGCCCTTCCCCGACCTCCTTCCTCCGCGAGCTCAGCGCACCCAATCGCCCGCCCTCCACTTCCCGAAGCGCACAAGCCAGAGCCTGCCCCCCTCCCCCGCGAAGCGTGGGGAGGGGGTCGGGGGGAGGGGCCCCCGCCGCCGCATGCACCGACACCTGTTCCCTGCTGCCCCGCCCTGAGATCACCGTCGTAGGTGCGTTTGGTGGCCCGAGTGGCGCGGATGGTCACAGTGTGTTAAATTTCAGTGTTGCATCGGAATGGAAGCGCTGAGGGCGCCGAGCGGCGCCGGACGACTGCGGAAAACCGAAAGAACAACGCGAGCAGTACGGCGCGAGACACGCGAAAGGGCGGACCAGGCCGCCGCGCGCCGAAACCGACGGACCCGGAAGTGCGAGCCCGGGCATCCCCACTACAGGAAACGAATGCGCTTCGACGAGTTGAACCTCGCACCCGAGCTGGTGCAAAACGTCGCCGATCTCGGCTACGTGATCCCCACCCCCATTCAGCAGCAGGCCATCCCCGCGGCGCTCGAAGGCCGCGACGTGCTCGGCCGGGCCCCCACGGGCACCGGCAAGACCGCGGCCTTCATGCTTCCCACCCTCCACCGCCTGCGCGGCAAGGAAGGGCTGCGCGCGCTGGTGATCTGCCCCACGCGCGAGCTGGCCATCCAGGTGGCCGAGAGCGCAAAGGACTACGCGAAGAACACCGAGCTCTTCGTGAGCGTGGTGTACGGCGGCGTGCCGCTGGACAAGGAGCTGCGCGACCTGCGCGCCGGCGTCGAGGTGCTCGTCGCCACGCCGGGCCGGCTGATCGACCACATGGAACGCGCCAACATCGACCTCAGCGAGGTCGAGGTGCTGGTGCTGGACGAGGCCGACCGCATGCTGGACATGGGCTTCAAGCCGCAGATCGACCAGATCCTGCGGCGCGTGCCCAAGGTGCGCCAGACGCTGTTCTTCTCGGCCACCATGCCCAACTCGGTGAAGAGCCTCGCCTACGAGATGCTGCAGGACGCGGTGACCGTGGAGGCCGCGCCGAAGGTGACCACCGCCGAGGGCGTGGAGCAGTTCGTCTACCCGGTCGAAGGCCGCGAAAAGCCCAAGCTGCTGCTCAAGATCCTCAAGCAGGAGGAGGTCGAGAGCGCGCTGGTGTTCGTGCGCACCAAGTTCGGCGCCGACCGGCTCGCCAACGAGCTCACGCGCGCCGGGCTGAAGGTGGAGACGATGCACAGCGACCGGAACATGACGCAGCGCGTGCGCGCGCTGGAGTCGTTCCGCGAAGGCCACGTGAAGATCCTGATCGCCACCGACGTCGCCCAGCGCGGCATCGACGTGGAAGGGATCAGCCACGTGATCAACTTCGACGCGCCCAAGGACCCCGAGGGCTACGTGCACCGCGTGGGCCGCACGGCGCGCGCCGGCGAGAAGGGCGTGGCCATCACCTTCATGTCGGGCGGCGAGATCGGCGACGTGGCGGCGGTGGAGCACCTGCTGGGCTACCGCCTGACCCGGGTGCACGTCCCCGGGTTCAGCTTCCACGCGCCCACGGCCACCGAGAGCGTGGACGGCGTGGAGCAGGAGTCGGTGGTGGAGCTTCCGCCCAGCATCCAGCAGAAGAAGGCCGACCGCACCAGCCGCGGACGCCGCCTGGGCGCCCGCGCGACCGGCGAGCTTTCGCCGGAAGAGCTGGAGAAGCTGCTCAAGGTCGGCTGAGCCGCCACGGACGTACGGCGGTCGCGAGTCCGCCGTACGATCGAAGGATGACACGAGCGAGCCCCGCTGCCGATGATTCGGCGGCGGGGCTCGCTGCGTTACTGCCCCTCATCCCCCGGCCCCTTCTCCCGAACTGCAGGAGAAGGGGGGAACTGCTTCAGCTCGCGGCTTGCTCGGTGGCTTCCACGGCGATGGTGATGTCGACGTCGTCGCCGAGGACGGCGCCGCCGCCTTCGGCCGCGCGGTTCCAGGTGACGTTGTAGTCCATCCGGTTGATGCGCGTGGTGGCCTCGAAGCCGATGCGGCGGCGGCCGGGCGTGCCCGCCACCTCCAGCATCCGACCGTCCAGCACCACCGCCTTGGTCACGCCGCGGATGGTGAGGTTGCCGTGGATCTTCAGCGCGCCGTCGCGCTGCGCCTGGATGCGCGTGCTGCGGAAGGTGATCGTCGGGTGGTTCGGCGCGTCGAAGAAGTCGGCCGAGCGCAGGTGCGTGTCGCGGCGCTCGCTGCGGGTGTCGATGCTGGCCGTCTGGATCTCCACGTTCACCGAGCCGCCCGCCAGGTTCGCCGGGTCGGCCACGATGCTCCCCATCCACTGGCCGAAGGTGCCGTTCACGCGGCTCACCAGGTGGCGGATGCGGAAGGTGAGCTCCGAGTGGGTGACGTCGATCTGCCAGGTGACGGGCGGTGCCGCCGGCGCGGGCGCCGCGGCGGGCGCGGAGCGGGTGGCGCCGCCCAGCAGCAGCGCGGGAACGAGGAGCAGCGACGCGAACGGGCCTGCCGCCATGCGGAAATCTCCCGGATAGTTGTTTGAACGGATATCCTGCGTGAGCGCAAAGAACCCCGCCCGCGCCGCCATTGTTCCGGGTGAGACGCATCGTGGTTCATCGACCGACATCATCAAGCAGATGGAATGCGGCGCCGATGAGCGCTCGGCACGCGGCATCGTGCGCCCGTACCCACCACGCGCGTTTCGTCCCGTCGATCCCACGATTCGTTGACTTCGGCGCCGCCTGCGCCTATCCTCGCGGTTGTGCCACGCGTTTGCGCGCCCGAGGGAGGCCATGACCGGTAAGATCCAGCAGGAGCTCCAGCAGAACAAGCCGGTCCCCTCGCTCGAGGAGGAGGCGTACCTGAACGTGCAGCGCACCGCGAACGTGCTGCTGCAGGGGCTCACCGAGGTTCTCCGCGGGCACGACCTCACGCCCACGCAGTACAACGTGCTGCGCATCCTGCGCGGCGCGGGCGAGGCGGGGCTCACCGCCGGCGACGTGGGCGACCGCATGATCACCCGCGACCCCGACGTCACCCGGCTGCTGGACCGGCTGGAGAAGCGCGGCCTGGCCGAGCGCTGGCGGTGCACGCACGACCGCCGCGTGGTGTGGACGCGCATCACCTCCGCCGGCAACCGCGCCATCGCGCCGCTGGACGACGAGATCGCGGAGATGCACCTGCGCCAGCTCACCCACCTGGGCCCGGAGCGCCTCACCGCGCTGATCGCGCTGCTGGAATCGGCGCGCGAGCCCGTCTGAACGGCTCGTCCCGCTCGAACGCATCGCTCACCGGTGGAAGAAGACAGGAAGCCTCACGAACGCCGTGAGGCTTCTGCTGTTCTGGTGTCCACTCTCCCCCGTCTTCGACCGTCTTGCACGCTACCGGTCGCTGCTGCGCGGGCGTGTGGCCTTCCACGCCCGCAGCTTGCGGATGGTGGGGACGTACGGCTCCGCGCCGTTGACGAAGTTGGAGAGGCCGGTCGCGCTCATCCCCACCTCGCGCGCGGCCTGGCGCAGGCTGTTGAAATCCAGGTACTCGCGCAGCGCTTCGCGGATCGACTCGATCTCGCGCGCGAAGCCGTCTGGATCGCGCTCGCGCTGGGCGTGCAGGCTCGTTTCGGTATCCTCCGTCATTGTCTCGCCTCGCTAGCGTTTCCTTTGTTCACCTGGGAACAGAGTATGTGCGGGCGCGTTCGGATTGTCAATATCGTCCACTCTGAAGTGGTCGATAGCCGTAAGTAGATATTTCACAAGAGGATGAACGATCCGTCATCACACCGTAGTGTCGAAATGATAGTGGGTGGACGCGTGATCCCGGTGCGCTCCGCTTGCGATCCCGGCGCCGAACAGGCAGAGTCCTGCGCTTCCGAACCACCGCAGCCGAACACGAACGCGCATGGCCGTCCCCGACTTCCCGACCGATCACCCGCTGCCGGCCGAGCAGCCCACGAACATCCGCACGGCCGTGCTGCTCGCGCTGTTCCTGGGGCCGCTGGGGCTGTTCTACGCGTCGATCCCGGGCGCCCTGTTCTGCCTGTTCCTGCTCGTCGTCCTGGGCCTCTTCACGGTGGGGATCGGGATCATCCCCGTGTGGCTGCTCAGCGTCCTCTGGGCGTACCTCGCCGCCACGCACTCGCACGATCGCGCCGCGGGGAGCGAGGATTCCCCGCCCCGCGGCTGATCTCGGCCGACGGTCGAGGGACAGCGAGAAGCGCCCCGCCGGCTGACCCGGCGAGGCGCTTTCGTGTTTCGTGAGGCCGACTACTCGGCGCGCAGGGCTTCGAGCGGATCCAGACGGGCGGCGCGGCGGGCGGGGAACCAGCTCGCCGCGATCGCCGCACCGCCGAGCACCGCGGCCACCACGGCGTACGTCACCGGCTCCAGCACGGGGATGCCGCGGAAGAAGTGCGCGACCGTCTGCCCCGTGCCCACGGCCAGCATGGCGCCGAAGATCGCCCCACCGCGCGCCAGCCGCACGCCGCCGCCGAGGACGTGCCGCACGACCTGCCCCTCGCGCGCGCCCAGCGCCATCCGCACGCCGATCTCGCGCGTGCGGCGGGCGACGCCGTACGCCACCACGCCGTAGACCGCGGCCACGCACAGAAGCAGCGCCGAAGCCGCCACCGCGCCCAGCACCGCCGCGAACCATCCGAGCGGCGCCCGGTAGCGGGCCAGCCGCGCCTGCATCGCCATCGCCTCGCCGACGCGGGCACCGGGGATGGCGGAGCGGAGCGCGGCGGTGACCGCCGGCGCCAGCCGCATCGGGTCGCCGGTGGTGCGCACGGCGACGGCGGCGGTGGTGGGCGGGTGCTGGTCGGTCGACAGGTACATCGCGGGCGCGCGCGCCTGCGGCGTGCCGGGGCCGGAGGGCGCCACGTCGTCCACCACGCCCACGACGGTGTACGTGGTGCCGAAGAAGCCGGTGGGCGAGAGCGGCTTCCCCACCGGCTCGCCGCGCGGGTAGAGCCGCCCCGCGAACGCGCGGTTGATCACCGCCACGCGCCGGCCGCGATCGGCCTCCGTCATCTCGCGCCCCTTCAGCACGCGCACGCCCAGGGTGCCGAACCAGCCGGGGCTCACCGTCATGTTGCGCGTGGGGCCGACGAGAA
>DASQLJ010000233.1:0-9210 GCA_035630095.1 Longimicrobium sp. | reverse complement strand
ACCGGCGGCAGAGCCCGCGCGCGCCGCTGCGCCTGTTCAGCCGCAACATCCAGGCGCGGTACGGCCTGCTTTACCACGGTCCGCAGCGCCACGACGAATGGGTGTTCAAGGAGTTGCTGAATCCCTCCACCCTGCCGGTGAACCCCGAGCCGGTATTGCAGCACGGGATGATGCTGTACGAGTACGACACCGACCGCTTCGACGCCGACCCCAACGACCGCACGCCGAACCTGGTGAACCTGACCCACTCGGCCGAGTCGTATTTCGTTCAGAGCTTTTCGTCCGAGACGCAACGTGACGCCAACGCCGGCCGGTGGGAGTACATTACGCGGATGGCCAGGATACTGACCGCGAGAGCCGTCCCGCCGACCGACCGCCGCGGTGCGGTTCCGGTCCGGATCACGGTCAACCGAGAGAACCAGATGCAGTTCTATCTCGGCTTCCAGGAAGACGACCCGGTCGCCGCCATGCGCCCCAACCTGGCGGACAGCAGCACCTTCCAGAGGGCGATGTGGCCGTTCCTCTCCGGAGACGAGTCGTGATCACCCGGGCGTCTCTCGCCGCCTCCGGCCCGACCCGGCCCGGCGTCGCGACGCCCCGGCGGTGGGTGGGGCGGTGGCGCGCATCCCTGATGGTGGCGCTCGCGCTCGCCGCCGCCCACCCGGCACAGGTCGCCGCGGGGCAGCGGTCCAAGGTTCACGTGGTGATCGTGGAGAGTGAAGCGTGGGTGATCCTCAACGCGTACGTGCGGGACGATCCCACCGAGATCGCCGGCCTGCTGATCGAACGTCTTCCCTCCAAGATCCCCCGGGACTCGGCAAGATACTCCTACTCCACAACGTTCTACGCCGTGGAGGTCTCGGACTCCCTCCGGCGGCTACTGAGCCTGTCGGGCGACCCCCTCCTTGCCCGTGTCGCCCAGGAGGCCAAGGCCCACCCGGATATAGCAGGTGCCGCTGTCGGAGACGGCAGAGATCCGGCTCAGCGGCCGCCCCTGCAAAGACCCGAATGGGAACAATTATTTGTCGACTTGAAGGCGCGAATCGGCGACTCCGACGGTCAACTGGTCGTCGATACGGTCCCGCAGGCGCTGCGCTCGGTCATCCGGGATGAGATCGAAGACCTGTTCCGGCAAAGGAATCCGAACCCGGTGCTGCCGCACCTGCGTTGGGGTGTGGTCATGCTGTCGAACCCGTCGGACACGGTGGTGGATTTCGGGACCGTGCGGGTGGGCAAGAGAGAGACGAGGACGCTGAGGATTCGCAACGCCGGGCTCGTTCGTGCCGACTTCACGATCGTCGCGCCGGAGGACACATCTTTCACCATCGCCGAAGATACGCCGCGATCTCTGGGGGCCGGAGACTCAGTGGACGTCACGATGCAGGTCCTCCCCGGCCGGCTGAATCTGAGTCCGGCGAGGCTGCTCATCCGCGGGGTGGGCACCACCATAGCGTCCGTCAACGCAAAAATGAACGTAGAGGTCACGGAGGGTAATTCGTTTCCCTGGAAATGGATCGCAGGGGCGGTGGCTCTCCTGCTGGCTGTTCTCGCGGTGGGCACGAAGCGGCGCCGGCAGCGGACCGGCAGGCTCTTCAGGGCCATCAACGATGGTCTCCGCGAACCGGGCCCCGAGGGTGCAACGGTGCTGGTCGTCTCCGCGTCGGCGCGCGAGCTGGCACGTCGGCTGGAGACGCTCAGTGGCAAGCTCGATTCCGCCGGCGCAGTCCAGGCGAAGTATGACGACCTGCGCTCGCGCCTGAACGCGCTCTTGCCCGAGGCCGGCGTTGACGAGGGTCACCTTGACGATGAGGCGCTGCTCGGGCGCGCGGCGGCGGCGCTCTCGGGGACGCGCGCGCTGGATGCCAAGGTCGGCGAGCTCTTCCCCACCCTCGCGCAGACCGACCCGACACAGCGGGAGGCCTTGGCCAACGCTGTGCAGAAGCTGCACGACGAACATCAGGAGTTGAGCGGACATCTTTCCCGCACGCGCGATGAGCTCCATCGCGAGCAGACGAGCCGGGTGCAGGCAGAGACCCTGTATGCCGAAAGCACGCAGAAGGTTGCCGGGTTGGAGGAAGAGCGTGGCGTGCTGCTGGAAGATCTGAAGTCCTCCCGCGACGCGCAGGAACGAATCGCCGGCGAACGGACGGTGCTCGACGCTCGGTTGCTGCAGCTAAACGCCGACCACGCGTTGGCAACACAGAAGCTCGGCGAGCTCGGCCAGCAGCGCAGCGACCTTGCGGAGATGCTGCGGCTGAGCCCGGAGGCGACGTATCCCGAGATCCAGCGGCGGCTCTCCGAGCTCTCCGCGGGGCTCAGGCCGGCGTACATCCGGAACTTCGAGCAGCTCGTCGTCGATTTGCAGGCGATCTTTCTCCGCATCCAGCAACAGGCCAGGGCAGGGGAGGTGGGGCGTGCGGCGAGCGCGATCCTGGTCGGGGCGACCGGGCTCGGTGGAGTCCGGCTGCTGCTGGACCATCTGCGGGACCCCCACAAGGTGCTGGAGCTCCTTGGCATCAGGCGAGTGTCCGAGCTCGCGGACCTGGACCGCGACACCTTCTTCGATCGCGTGCTCAGCACGGGATTCGGAACGATTGTGGATGATGTCACCCGCCTGAGCCTGTATGCCCGGATCCGCAGGCCAGGGCTGGACGTGGCGCAGAAGCTCGAGGGGGAAGGGATCGATCCACACCTGCTCGACCGCGCGTTCGGACTGATCGAGCAACGTCTGGAAGTGGATTTCGGCGTGCGGTTGCGAACGGTCAGGCTGTTCGAGGAGCAGTTCCAGGATGGCCAGCATGCGTCATCCGAGTTCTCCGTCATCGAATCCATCCTCCCGTACGTCGGGACCGTGCTTGGCAAGCTCGAGCGTGACACGATCTATGACATCACCTCGGTAGGCTACTCTTCGGCCAGGGTGAACGTGCAGCCTAGCGTCTCCTACAAGATGAGATAGCAAACTGCTCGCCGTCCGGAATCGTCCTGCGCCGGAATGGGGACGTGGCCACCCGACGGCGGTTCCGGATTCGGGGAACGCGTGTGATCGGGTCGCGGCTCGCGGTGGTTCGCGCGGGCACGACCTCCGGCGAGCCCCGGTGAACCGAGTGCGACGGCGAGGTGCGGAGCGGGCCGCGCCGGTCGTGCGCTGATCGGCGAGCCTGTGCATGTCGGAAGCCTTCAACGCGACCGAGGGTCGTCCTGCGCACCTCAGGGCCGGACGACGCGCTGTGATCCAGTGTGCAGCCGTTTTGCTGATGGCCGCCTGCCTCCCCAGCGCGGACCGACAGGACGGCGTGGATCCCGAACGCCAGCCGCAGAAGACGGTGCCGTTGGGCCGTTATCCCGCGCGAAGCGGTGCCGACATTGACTGTGCTGACCTGGGGTATGCCGTCCGGGTGGACGGGCCAGACCCCCATACGCTGGATGCCGACGACGACGGCATCGGGTGCGAGCGGTATCTGGGCCGCCCGGTGCCCGACAGCGTCCGCCTCCGCTGACCCCCTGTCGCCTCGTCACCACGCTGGCGGCCACCACGACGGACTGGATGCGCTGATCGCTCCGCGCCATCGCCGATGCGCCATGCAGCGATCGGTATGGATGGGGTCCGTTCGCAGATCGTCCCTGGAGCGTCAGCGCAATCCCGACCCCTTCGTCGATTCCACGGAACGGCCCCATCTCTGCTCGCGGGCCGCATGGGAGCTTCCGCGGTGTTCTCTTGCGCCGGGAACTGGCGCTCGATAACTATTGACGTCTGTCTGTACGTAGTCCATGAGTGTCAATTCTCTTCCTTTCCACGACCCTCCATTGTTCCCTCGCGCCAAGAGAACATCTCTCGTCGGCCTTGTGCTGGCGCTGGCCGCGTGTCCGCCACCCCCGGATCGCGAGGCACGCACCCAGGACGTGGTGCGCGCCTGGGTCGACGCGCCCGACGACCGGGCTTGGCAGCCGGGTCGGCTGGTGCATCCCGTGGCCGTCTACGCCGACCGCAGCCGGAGCATGCGCGGGTTCCTCGACCCGGCCTATCCCACCCGCGTCGACTACCGCTCGGTGATCGACGGGCTCCAGGCGAGGCTCGCCCCCCGCCGCGTGTACGGGTTCGGCAGCCGCGTGCGCGTGGAACCGAATGCCGGCCTCGAGGTGCTCGGGAACCGCGAGTTCTATGGCGACCACGACACGGAAATGGAGGAGGCGCTCGACAGCATCGCCGCCGACTCGCTGCGCACCTGGAGCCACGTGGTGATCGGCGACGGCCGCCGCAGCGACCCCAACCTTGCCCACCGCCAGTTCGTCCGGATGCGGGAGCTGGCGCTGCAGTGGAGCCGGGGGGGAGGGATCTTCCTCGTCGCCGTCTCGCGCGCGCCCTTCCACGTGGTGCAGGGCGACCCGTCGGGCTGCCACGCCGCCACGGCGGGCGCGAGCCGCGATTCCGCGCGCCAGTGCCCCCTGTACGCGTTCGCCTTCGCCGCGCCGGGTGACGGCATCCGGATCGCCACCGACCTCTCCGGTCTCTTCGAGCACGTGTGGGGCTATCCTCTTCCCACCGCTCCGCTCGGCGCCGTGGCGCTGCAGCCAGACGAGCCCGACGCCGAGCCCTCCGTCGGATACGATCCCACCTGGCTTTCGGGCCCGCCCACGGTCCCCAAGCTGGAGGCGGCCGTGCCTGCCACCCGCCGCTTCCGGCTCGACCTTGCGGCCGTGGACACCACCACCCCGGCGGGGCGGCTCCTGGGCCGGCTGCTCGCCGCGAGCCCACGGATGGAGCTCAACGCGCGGCCCGTCACCGCCGACTCCATTGCCACGCCATGGGCACGCCAGGACGGCCGCTCGGGTCCGGTGCGCGTCGGAGCGGACGGCACGGCCGTCGACGTGTTCAGCCCGGGCGGCGACGACTGCCTCTCGGTGCGAAAGGGAGAGCCTTGCGGCACGCTGTATCGCATCGAGGTGCGCGTGCCGGGCGCTCCGGCGTGGCTCTCCGCCGTCGAGGCGCGCGAGGCCGCCGACGCGGAGCGCACCTTCGGGCTGGGGCGTCTGTTTGCGCCGTTCCTTCCCCTGGCGGGCACCTCTCCTCCCCTCGCCCGGACGTACCTGCTCGTCCGTTGATCCGTCCTCGCGGGGGGGGGCAATTCGTTGCCGGTTTCTGCCGGGCAACCGGCCGGCATCCACTCTTTCCGCAATCGATCATGCTGCTCTGGCTCCTTCACCTGTGGGCGCATCCCCCGATCGGCGCCATGCTCGTCTGCCCCGAACCACGCACCGGCGAGGTGCGTGACCCCGGCGGCCTGTACAATGCAGCCGAGATCGCGACCCGCTGGCAGGTGATGGCGGGTGTCTCGTTCGCGGTGGTCATCGGGCTCCTGCTATTCTGCTACCTCGTTCCGCGAGCGAGCCTCAACCGCGGCTTCGTCGTCCGCTGGTGGATCACCTGGGCCGTGTCGGGCGTGCTGTGCCTGATCGTCCCGCTCGCCGTGGGGCTGCTCTCTCCCGTGCATGCGCGCGCGGGCAGTTGCAGCACCCGTCCCGCCGCGTTCGAGATCCCCTTCATTCCCTTCGACCTACTGCTTCCCCGGATGGTGGCGGGGCTGATGTGGGGGCTGCTCGCGTTCACCATCGCCTCGGTGCTCGCGACGAAGCTGCTGGGCAAGTGGTCGGGCGCGGGCGGCTTCTTCCACTACCGCGGCTGCCCGCTGCCGCGGTGGAACCCGGGACAGGGGTGAGCCCATGAGCGCCAACCTCCTCGCCGGCGACTACCGCCAGCGCACGCTCGTCTACCTGGCCTTGGGCGGCAGCGGCGCGCGCGCGCTGGAGCCGCTGCTGCACCTGTGCGCGCTGGGGCTGGGACCCGCGCAGCTCAGGGTGCTCCTGATCGACCCGGACCAGGGGAATGCGGCCATCACCCGCGTGGGCCGTGTGATGGACCAGTACCGCGTCGCGCGCGCGCGGCTGGCCGATGCCGGCGCGACGGGAAGCTTTTTCCGCACCGAGGTGGTGGATGCTCTCCCCGACTCGCGGGTGTGGTCACCCATCACCGACGACGACTACATGCCGGACACGCGCTTCGCCGCCGGTGTCGACCGGCAGGTGATGGACGCCGACGCCCCCGAGCTCGGCGTGCTCTTCGACCTGCTGAACTCGCGCCGGGTGCGGGAGATGGACCTGGCGATGGGGTTCCGCGGCGTCCCCTCGGTGGGAACCGTGTTCATGAACCGCCTGCGCGACGAGGCCTTCTTCGCGCAGCTCCTTTCGCAATACCACGGGGCCGCGGGAGCGACCGTGTTCTTCGCGGCCGGCTCGGTGTTCGGCGGCACCGGCGCGGCCGCCCTCCCGGTGGTGGGCCGGGCGCTGCGCGACGGGGTGCAGCAGCGGCCGGGCACCTCGGCCATCCGCGGCGCCGCGCGCGCCAGGCTGGGCGCCGCGCTCCTCCTCCCCTACTTCACCCTCCCCACTCCCGGCGGAGCCCCGGCCGACGGGGGGCCCCGTCCCGAGAACGCGCTCTTCGCCCACAACGCGGCGGGGGCCCTGCCTTCCTACCTCGACCGCGAGCGCGACCCGGGATACGGCGCCTACTACCTGGTGGGCGACGGCCTCCCGCGCGAGCAGGAGCGCAACGAGGTGGGCGGCGAGGCGCAGGCCAACGCCGCGCACTACGTGGAGTTCTTCGCGGCGCTGGCGGCGCTCGACTTCGCTGCGCGCGGGGGCGAGGAGACGGAAGACCGCCTCCCCATCTACCGGGCAACCGGCGTGGGGAGCGACGAGCCCGGGTGGAGCGACCTCCCGGTCGACCGGGGGACGCGGCGCGCACTCAAGGGGGCGCTGGTCGCCCTGCACACCTTTCTCTCCTTCTTCCGCCCCAACGGGGGCTCGCCGGCCGATCTCGCGGCGGCGCTGCACGGCGTGACCTGGACCGAGCTCCTGCGTCTCCCGCCGGTGACCTGGACCGACCGCTCCGAAGCGCTCGACGCGGTGGGGCAGAGCTGGATGAGCACTTGGGAGTGGTTGCGCGAGATGCGGCGCTCGACCCCCGCGCTGCGGCTCGCCGCCGCCACGGCCGACCGGCCGACCCGGGTCCCCACCCACGCGCTGATCGAGGGATTCGGACGGGGCGGCCAGCGAGGACGACGCTCCGACGACGTGTTCAGCGTGTTCCGCGCCTGGAACGCTGAGGCCGCCCGGCGGAGGAACGGCGGCTTCAGCGCGTTCATGGACGTGCTTCGGGCCGGGAGCGAGCGCTTCACCGAAGACCGTTTCCCCGAAGCCGAACAGCCCGGCCACGAGGAGGAGTGAAGATGGCCACACCCGTACGCTCCCGCCGGCTGCTGCCGCGCTTCCGCCCGCAGACCAACGTTCCAGACCTTCCGCCGGGGCGCTGGAGCGTGGTCGACGCGCCCGCCGAGCTGGGCAAGCTGGAGATCCCGCGCGACGACGACGGGGGTGCGTTCCGCACGCGCGTGCAGTCCGTCCCAAGCCCGTGGGCGCGGCTCTTCCTCTTCCGCGACGCCATGCTCGACCCGAACCATCCGGCGCGGGCGCTGGTCGAGAACGAGTTCCTCGATGCGCTGGAGCTGGCGTGGGTGTGCGGGCCCCAGTCGCTGCCGCTGGAGACCGCCCAGGTGCGCGTGCCCGACCTAGTCGGCGACCACGTGACGGCGCGGGTGCGCGGCTACGCCTCGGCCCTGGTCGACCTGGCCCCGCGCACGGCGCAGCACGAGACGCGCGAAGCCAGCGCGCTTCCCATGCTCACCATCGCCACCGTCGACGGCCGCCCCGTCTTCGCGTCGTCCCCATACACCGTGCTCTTCACCGCCGAAGACGCCGCCCACGAAGACTACCCGTACCTCTTCCGCTACGCGGCGGGCCAGCCCGCCCGCCCCCTGCGCGAGCGCGAGTTCTCGTTCCAGCGGTACGTGGCCACGGTGGTGCTCCCGCAGATGCTGGCGCCACGACCCGCGCCCTCGGAGCATGTGGACGAAGACGCCGTGCGGCGGGGCACGGCCAAGTGGCTCGCCGACGCGGTCGCCGACGCGCGGCGCGGCGCCGGCCACCGGCAAGCCGAGTTGGCGGCGCCCGACAGCCTCGACGCGCAGGTCCGCAAGCTTTCGCTCCGCCACGCCGGAGAACACGGGTTCGCGGGGGTCACCCTGTTCACGGGGGTTCCCGGGCACCTGCCCAGCCGGTGGACGCTGCGGGCGGAACGCGGCCCCGAGCCACGGCCGCTCGTGCTCATCCCCGGCACCTTCGACGGCATCTACGGAGAGGGGCTGCCGCGGGTGGACCTGCCGGCGAACCTCGAGCTGATCCGCGACCGCGAAGTCCTCCCGGGAACGTCGCACCGGCGCCGCTGGGTGCTTCCTGAGCTCGACTGGCTGGCCGACTCGCTGCTGATCCTGAGCTACCCGCTGGACCAGCAGGGCGCCTACGGGCACGACTGCTATCACGCTGACCTGTCGGTGTCCCAGGCTCCCTTCGCGCAGCCCCAGATCGCCCTTCCGCTCAAGCCCGACTTCTTCCGCTGGTTCGCCCCGGCCGAGGTGGAGCGCTGGCTGCGGATCGACGTGCCGCGCCCGGGCGAGGTGCGCGTGACGCTCACCATCCCCGTGGGAAGCGAACGGCCGGAGGAACTCCGCATCACCCGGCGCTACACCTCGGCCCAGATCCGGCAGGACCAGGGGGGGCCCGAGGTGGTGGTGTGGCCGGCCTTCCAGGCCGCCGACTGGCCCCACTACGCGGTGTTCCGCCTCGACCCCGCCCCGGGGCCGATCCACCCCTCCACCACGCTGCGGCTGAAGGCGTACGCCGACGGGGCGGAGCTCCCCGAACTGGGGCAGGCGCAGCGCTCGAACGAGGCGTCGACCTATTCCTTCGACCGGGCCCCCACGGTCCTCGCCTTCGAGGCCAACAGCGGGCCGGGGCTGCCGCCGCAGGCGCTGGGCGTGCTCCTTCCCCGCTACCGCGCCGCCCCCCCGCCCTCGGCCGACCGGTGGACGGTGGGGGTCGACTTCGGCACCTCGAACACGGTGGTGGCGATGCGGAAGGACGGCGTGCAGGAACCGAGCGTGCTCGAGCACGAGAAGCTCCTCCTCCCGCTCACCCGCGCCGGCGCCGACCTGAGCTTCTACACCGACTCGTTCTTCTTCCCCGAGAAGATCGCGGCCGAGCCGTTCAACAGCGCGGTGGTGCACGTCAGCGCGCTGCCCTCGTTCACCGCGCCGGGGC
>DASQLJ010000232.1:0-7207 GCA_035630095.1 Longimicrobium sp. | reverse complement strand
CGCCGGCATCGTGCGGATGGAGTTCACGCGGGCGCGGGGGGCGGGCGACCTGGTGGCGGACTTCCGCGGCGAGCGCCTGGCCGAGGTGCGGGTGAACCGCGACGCGGTGCGCGACTTCGAGTGGAAGAACGGGCACCTGCGCATCCCCGCGCACCACCTGAGGACGGGGAGCAACACGCTCGAGGCGCGCTTCACCACGCGCATCGCGCCGGCGGGGGCGGCCATCATCCGCTTCGACGACCGCAGCGACAACAGCACCTACCTCTACACGCTGCTGGTCCCGTCCGACGCCAACCTGCTCTTCCCCTGCTTCGACCAGCCGGACCTGAAGGCGCGCTTCCGCTGGCGCCTCTCCGCCCCGCCGGGGTGGAAGGTGCTGGCCAACGCGCGCATCGAGTCGCGCGACAGCGCGGCCGCCGCGGTGAGCTGGACCTTCGCCGAGACGGAGCCGATCTCCACCTACCTGGCCGCCTTCGCCGCGGGGCCGTGGGCCACCTGGGAGACGGCGCCGCCGGGCGGCCGCCCCATCACGCTCTACGCCCGCGCCTCGCGCCGCGCCGAGGTGGACGCCGACACGCTCACGCGCAGCAACCGCGAGGCGGCGCGCTGGCTGGAGGGGTGGTTCGGCGTCCCCTTCCCGTTCAGCAAGCTCGACGCGGTGCTGGCGCCCGCCTTCCCCTTCGGGGGGATGGAGCACGTGGGCGAGATCTTCTACAACGAGAACACCTTCATCTTCCGCGAGCCGCCCACGCTCACCCAGCGGCTGGGGCGCGACGCCACCATCTTCCACGAGGTGGCGCACCAGTGGTTCGGCGACCTGGTCACCATGCGCTGGTTCGACGACCTGTGGCTTAAGGAGGGGTTCGCCACCTACATGGCCGCGCGGATGCAGGAGGAGCTGCGCCCCGGCAGCGAGGCGTGGAAGACCTTCTACCTGCGCAACAAGCCGCTGGCCTACGGCGTGGACGTGACCAGCGGCACCACGCCGGTCTGGCAGGAGCTGGCCAACCTGGACCTGGCCAAGAGCAACTACGGGCCGATCGTCTACAACAAGGCGCCGTCCATCATCAAGCAGCTCTCCTTCCTGGTGGGCGACAGCGCCTTCCGCGCGGGGCTGAACCGCTTCCTCACCACGCACCGCTACGGCAACGCCACCTGGCAGGACCTGCTCGCCGCGATCCAGCAGAGCTCCGGCGTGCCCCTGCAGCGCTTCGGCGAGCAGTACATCCTGCGCGCCGGGATGCCGCGGATCGACACCCGTCTCCAGGCGGACGGGGGGACGATCCGCTCGCTGGTGCTGGCACAACGCCCGGCGCGCGCGCTCGCCGGCGACCCGGGGGGGTGGTGGCCGATGCGGGTGAACGTGCGGCTGGGCTACCGCGACCGCCCCGCCGTGGTGCTCCCCGCGTCGTTCGAGGGCGACTCCGTCGTCGTGCAGGGCGCGGCGGGGCTGCCGGCGCCCGACTACGTGTGGCCGAACGAGGGGGATTACGGATACGGCCTCTTCTTTCCCGACGAGCGCAGCGCCGCGTGGATGGCGGAGCACGTGGGCGAGGTGCGCGAGGGGCTGCTGCGGGCGATGATGTGGGGCGCGCTGTGGGACCTGGTGCGCGACACGCGCCTGCCCCCCGCCCGCTTCGCCGAGATCGCGCTGCGCGAGCTGCCGGCCGAGCGCGACGAGCAGATCGCGTCGATGGTGCTGGACCGCGGCGCCTTCGCGCTCACCCGCTACGCCTCGCGCGAGGACGCGGCGCGGCTCTTCCCCGCGTGGGAGCGGATGCTGGCCGCGCGCGCGCAGGACCCGCGTCTCGGCTACGGCCTGCGCAAGGAGAGCCTGGACGCGCTGATCGCCACCGCCCGCACCCCCGAGGCGCGGGCGACGCTGCGCGCCTACCTCTCCGGCGCGCGGCAGTTCGACGGGGCGGCGGTGAAGCAGCCGACGCGCTGGGGCATCGTGCAGCGCCTCGTCGCGCTGGGCGAGCCCGACGCGCAGGCGCTGCTGCAGGCCGAGGCGCGCCGCGACAGCACCCCCGAGGCGGGGCGCCGCGCCTTCGTGGCCGGCGCCGCGGTGCCCGACTCGGCCGCGAAGGCCGCGTACTTCCGCCGCTACCTGGACGACCCCACGCTGAACGAGGAGTGGGTGACGGCCAGCCTGGGCGCCTTCAACGACGTGGACCGGCCGGGGCTGACGATGCCCTTCCTGCGCCCGTCGCTGGAGCGGCTGGAGTGGATCCGCGACAACCGCCGCATCTTCTTCCTCCCGAGCTGGATCAACGCCTTCATCCGCGCCCAGGGCACCCCCGAGGCGCTCGCGACCGTCGACCGCCTCCTGGCCGACACCCCCACGCTGCCGGTGGACGTCCGCCGCAAGGTCCTCCAGGCGCGCGACGAGCTGGAGCGCACCGTCGCCATCCGCCGCGCCGCGGGTGCGGAGTGAAACGGAGTGCGAGACGTCGGTGCGGGGGCCTGAAATGGAAGAGCCGGGTCCGGGCGTGTCCCTCCGCTGCGCTCCGGGCCGGGCTTCGCGCGCCGTAGGCAACGATACCGCCGTTGCCAACGGCGCCGAGCCGCCGGCGCGCCATGGCCTCGCTCGTTCCGCGGCCACCGACGCGGGCGCGCCGGCGTCTCGGCCCTCCGGGCGCGAATCCCTCACGCAAACCGCTCGCGAAACGGAACTCGTCGGATCCGTTCGCGCTCTCGCATAGCCGTGTGATCGCGAGTGATCGTCGATCGAAGAAGTCCCTCGCCCGACCCGGGCGAGGGACTTTCGTCCGCCGAATCACCCCGTACGCGCCCGCGCCGAACGCACTTCCGCACTGGCGCACTCACGCACCTGTCGACCGTATCTCCGCGGCGCGTCACATCCTCCGGCCCACACCTTGCTCCCCGCGCCCCGAAAAGGAGGTGCGGGATGATCCGTTTCGGGCCGGCGGGGTTCCAGTACAAGGACTGGGAGGGGATCGTCTACCCCCTTCCCAAGCCGAAGAAGTTCGACCAGCTCGCCTACATCGCGAACTACTTCGACACGGTGGAGATCAACTCCACCTTCTATGGCCCCGCCCGCGCGACCACGGTGGAAAGCTGGGTCCGCCGCGTGGCGCACAACCCGGATTTCCGCTTCACCGCCAAGCTCCATCAGCGCTTCACCCATCAACGGAAAACCCCGTGGACCAGGGCCGACGTGGCCGACGTGCGCGCCGGGTTCGACCCGCTGATGGCGAGCGGCAAGCTGGGCGCGGTGCTGCTGCAGTTCCCCTGGTCGTTCCGCCGGACGGACGAGAACCGCGAGTGGCTCGCCGACGTGGTCACCACCTTCGGCGACTACCCGCTGGTGCTGGAGGTGCGCCACTCGTCGTGGAACGTGCCGCAGTTCTTCGATGCGCTGGGCGAGCGCGGCGTGGGGTTCGTGAACATCGACCAGCCGCTGTTCAAGAACTCCATCAAGCCCAGCGCGGTGGCCACCTCGCACGTGGGCTACGTGCGCGTGCACGGCCGCAACTTCAAGGACTGGTTCCGCGAGAACGCCGGCCGCGACGCGCGCTACGACTACCTCTACACGGCGGACGAGCTGGAGCCGTGGGCCGAGCGGACCAGGGAGCTCGCCCAGGAGCCCGCCACCGACGACGTGTTCGTGGTCACCAACAACCACTACCGCGGCAAGGCCGTCGCCAACGCGCTGATGCTGCAGTCGATGGTGGAGGGGAAGAATCCGCCCGCCCCGCCCGGCCTCTACGCCGAATACGGCGACGTGCTGGAAGGCTACGCCGAGCCCCCCGAGCCGGAGCAGGACGCCGCGGCGGCCGACTCGTCATCGGCGACAGCGGAAGCGGCTTCGTCTGCCGCGGCGGAAGCGGACGCGGCCAAGCCGAAGCGCAAGCGCGCCCCGCGGAAGAAGAAATCCGACTGACTCGGCGCCTCCGGGGGGCCTCACGGCGTCCGACCTATCCAAACCTGACGCGAAGCTTGTACGCGAGGCATGGTTCCTGCTTCGCCCCGCGCGGTCGTCAGCCGGACACCCCACAAAATCGGAGCGAATCGGGATGGCAGGAGCAATTCGAACGCTGGCCGCGCTCGCCGTGATGGCCTCGCTGGCGGCGTGTGGCGCCGGGACGGAAGGCGGCGACGCGGACACCAGCGACACCACCGCCGTGGCGCCCTCGGCCGAGGCGATGCCGGCGACCGGCGCGCCGATGGCCGGCGACAGCGCCGCCGCGGGCGCCGCGCCGTACGTGGTGCAGAACGGCCAGCCGGTGACCCCCGCCTCGGGCAGCGGCGCGCCGATGGCGCCGGGCGACACCGCCTTCGGCAACGCCGGGCCGGCGGGCCCCAGCGGCCCCGGCGGGCAGGACACGCTGGTCACCAGGCCCCGGCCCTGAGCACACGGCCCAGGACCCTCATGACGACAACGAGGACGGACAGATGAAGACGAGCGCGATCATCCCCATGCTGGCCCTTGCGGCGCTCGCCGCGTGCGGCGGCGGCGACGGCGACGAGACCAGCGCCGGCGTGGACACCACCGGCACGGCCGGCACCGTGGCCCCGATGGACACCACCGCCACCATGACGCCGCCCATGGCCCCGATGCCCGGCGACAGCATGGGCGCGATGGGTGGCATGGGCACGGACACGGCCGCCGGCGCCAACCAGGCCGACACGCTGATCAAGGTGGACAGCACGCAGAAGATGTGATCCGGTCCGCCGGAACGACGAAGGGGGAGGCCGCGTGGCCTCCCCCTTCGTCGTTTCCGTCAACCGGCTTCATCCCGCCCGGCTGTGCGTCAGTTGTGCGGCCGCCGCGTGGGCTCGGCGGTGCGAGCCCGCGCAGGCGCGACCGTGCGGACGCGCACGCGCTCGCCGGCGCGGATGCGCTCGGCGTTCTCCACGCGGAAGCGCGTGCCCCGCGCGCCGTCCCAGCGCACCGGCACCTGCTGCCGGCGGCCGTCGCGCATCACGGTGAGCCGCACCTCCTGCCCGTCCGCGCGCACGAAGGCCTCGCGAAGCTGGCCCACGCGCGTCACGCGGCTACCGTTCGCCTCCACCACCACGTCGCCAGGTTGCAGGCCGGCGCGGCCGGCGGGCGTCTCCGGCCCCACCTGCAGCACCAGCAGTCCCTCGTTGGTGCGGAAGTAGCGCCCGAGCCCCGCGTTCATCTCCGCGAACTCGGCGCCCGCCATGGAGCGCGGGCCGAACTCCATGAAGAACGGCGTCAGCCCCTCGCGCAGCCGGCCTTCCAGCCGCGGCACCGAGCGCATCAGGCTGTCGCGCATCACCCGGACCAGGGTGTCGAAGCGGATCACCAGGCTGTCGCCGTGCCGCGAGCGCAGGTGGCCGCGCAGCGAGTCCATGCGGGTGAGCAGCGAATCCATGTGCATCTCGAGCGTGTCCATGCGGATCACGATCCGCCGGTCGCCGGGGGGGATGGTGAAGACGCCGCCGGGGCCCTCGCGCGGAACGCGGTACACCATGCGGTCGGGCCGCGGGCCGGCCACGATGGTGCGCTCCTCCTCGCGCCCGTCGCGCCGCAGCACGATGCGCACGGTCTCTCCGCTGTCGAGCTCCTCGCGCAGGTCGTCCACCGCGTCCTCGTCGGCGGTGCGGCCGTTCAGGCGCACCACCTCGTCGCCGCGGCGCACGCCGGCGCGGTCGGCGGGCGAGCCGGGCACCACGTCGCGCACCTCCGCCCGCCCCTGCTCGTCCCATCCGAACAGGATCCCCATGTATCCGCCCCCCGTGCGGCGCTCGTCGCCGGGGCGGTCCTGCGCGCTCAGCGCGCCGGGAAGGGCCAGGGCCAGCGCCACCAGGGCGGCAAGCCAGTTCCGCGTCTTCATCTTCATCCGTGCTCCTGTATCGATCGGTGGGTCTTGGAAGCTCTCGGTGCTGGTTCGGAAGTCCTGAGTCCTGATGCTGAGTGCTTCAAGTCCTCGCGCCCAGCACCGCCGTCTAGAACCAATCCGGGTCCGTGCGCTCGATCTGCCGGCGCAGGGTGTCGCGCTCGCGCAGGGCGGCCAGGTGGTAGCCGTTGACGATCGGGTCGTCGGGCGCGGTCTCCAGCGCCGCGCGGGTGGTGTTGATCATCCGCTCCAGCGCTGCCATGCGCGTCCCCGCGTCGGCGCCGGACTGCGGGTCGGCGATGGCGGCGTAGCGCTGCAGGGCCGCCATGTACCCGGCCTCGGCTTCCGCGAGCTGCCGCTCGGCGCTCGCCACCTCGGCGCTGGGAACCGCGCGGCGCACCCGCGGCACCCGCGCCGCGCCGCCGCCGGACGAGGCGAGACGCACGCCCTCGACCGGCTCCACCACCATCGGCCCGCCGAGGTCGATCTCCGGCACGCCGGCCTCGTCCGCCGACGCGAAGCGGCCGCCGTCCCGCGCCTCCGGCCCGCGTACCACCACCGGCTCGCCGCGCGCGGGGTCCTGTCCGCCCGACGCGAGCCGGGCCTGCGAGCCGCCGCGCAGGTACAGCCCGGCCGCGCCGCCCAGCAGGAAGAGCGCGACCCCGGCCGCGATGCGCAGCCACCCGCGCCCCGCGTAGCGGACGGCCGGCCGCACCGGCACGTCGCGGATCAGCCCCTCGGCCCGCAGCGCCGACTCCAGCGCGAACCAGGCGTCGGGCGCCGGCTCGGGATCGTCCAGCCCGCCGAGCGCGCGGGTCTGCGCCCGCATCTCGTCCAGCTCGCGCCGGCACACCAGGCAGCTCGCCACGTGCGCCGCCTCGTCGTGCGTGGCGGGCTCGTCCACCAGCCGGGCGAGCGTTTCCAGGTTCAGGTGTTGCATGTCTGCGCCTCCTCTTCGCGCACCGCGGCGGGGCTCAGAAACGTCCGCATCTTCGCCCGCGCCTTGAAGAGCTGGCTCTTGCAGGTGCCGGGGTTGATCCCCAGCATCTCGCCGATCTCTTCGTGGGTGTAGCCTTCCACGTCGTGCAGCACCAGCACGCGCCGCATCCCCTCGGGCAGCCGCGCCATCGCCCGTTCCAGCTTCAGCCGCAGCAGCGGGTCGCCACCGCCGGACCGCGCGGCGTGCGAGTCGTCGATCGCCGTCTCGCGCCCCGCCTTGCGCTCGCGGCTGCGGCGGCCGTGCAGCGCGCTGTTCACCGCCACCCGGTGCACCCAGGTGGAGAACTGCGAGTCGCCGCGGAAGGTGGGAAGCGCGCGGATCACGCGCACCCACGCCTCCTGCGCCCAGTCCTCGGCCAGGGCGTCGTCGCCGGCCA
>DASQLJ010000231.1:0-15648 GCA_035630095.1 Longimicrobium sp. | reverse complement strand
ACGTCCAGCATCACGTCGCCCACCACCGCCACGCGCAGCCCGCGGCTCCGCTCCAGTATCTCGTCCAGCCGCGCGCGCGAAAGCCGGTCCATCATCCCCCGAATGCCGGTGCAGCCCGGCGCCGGGCCGGGAAAGAGGGCGCGGAATCTACCCGCGGGGGCGAGGGGTGTAAAGAAGCGCGCCGGCGATCGCGGAGGACGGATCGACGATTTGGGCGAGCTTTCCGGCGACGGGCGGAGCGTTCGGCCGCCGCGGACGGATCGACGCGCGGGCGCGTGGCTCGAATCCGCGGCGCAGCGATGGGAGAACGGGCTGCAGGGATGCGGGCCGTCCATGCTTTCGCCTACGACGGTCTTGCGCGCCGGCCTCGCACCCCTGACCCTTCGGCATTCCACGCCACGTGCGGCAAGCACAGGGCATCGGCAGTGAAACGAGGGATGGAAGGATATGACGCTCAAACGGATGGACAACGTCCTCATCGTCGTCGACGATCTCGAAGCCGTCAAGGCGTTCTTCATCGAGCTGGGCCTCAGGCTCGAGGGCGAGTCGACCGTCGAAGGGCCGCTGGTCGGGGCCCTGATCGGGCTCGAGGATGTCCGGGCTACCCTCGCGATGATGCGGACTCCCGATGGGCAGGGCATCGAATTGGACAAGTTCCACACGCCCGACGCGATCAGGTTTGGGCCCGTGGACGCGCCGGTGAACACGCTGGGCATCCGCCGCGTCATGTTCGCCGTCGACGACATCGACGACGTCGTCGCACGCGTGTGCGCCCACGGGGCCGAGCTCATCGGCGAAATGAAGTACGAGGACACGTACCGGCTGGCCTACATCCGCGGGCCCGAGGGCATCATCGTCGCGCTTGCCGAGCAGCTCGGCTGAGGCAATCGGCCGCAGGGGATGCGGGCCGTCCATGATCGTGGCGGACGAAAGTCCCGGGCGGCGGCCCCGCACGCCCGACCCCTGGGTCGTCAGGCGGCAGGGAGCTGTCGTGACGCCTCGCGCCTGGCCCAACGGTGGATGGACATGGGCGGAACCTGGAGAGACCAGCGATGAGAAAGCACGAGACCGGAACACGTGAAGAGTGGCTCGCGGCGCGGCTCAAGCTGCTCGAGGCGGAGAAGGAGCTCATGCGGCGCGGCGACGAGGTGGCGCGGCAGCGCCAGGCGCTGCCGTGGGTACGGATCGACAAGGAGTATCGATTCGAGACGGACGAGGGCAGCGCGTCACTGGCCGAGCTCTTTCAGGGACGCTCGCAGCTCCTCGTCTATCACTTCATGTTCGGCTACGGATTCCGGCTCACCGACGAGCGCCGGGGATGCACCGGATGTTCCTTGATCGCCGATCACTTCGATGGTGTCGGTGGGCACTTGAACGGCCGCGACATCACGCTCGTTTGTGAGTCGATCGCCCCGTTGCCCGAGCTCCAGGACTACAAGCGGCAAATGGGCTGGCGATTCCCGTGGGTTTCGTCGCTCGGGAGCGACTTCAGGTACGACTTCGGAGCCGCCTTCACCGAGGAGCAGCAGAAAAAGGGCGCCGACTACAACTACCAGCACGTCGACGAGCCCGAGCCGCAAAAGGAGGGCATGAGCGTCTTTGCCCTCCAGGAAGGCGCTGTCTACCACACCTACTCCACCTACGCCCGTGGCACCGAGGCCTTGATGGGCACCTACTCGTTCCTCGACCTCGCCCCGTGGGGCAGGAACGAGGACGGGTTCGAATTTCGCCAGGCGTGGTGGCGCCGCCATGACGAGTACGGCGGGCACTGAGCCGATCGTGACGGGCGGTTTACGCGAAGGCGCGCGCCGGTACGGCGGCCGTGACCCCGTGGTATCCGGCGTTGGCGACGATCCGGGCAACCGACGCACGGCTACGACATCGAGCGCCGCGGCCTGACGATCCGGCTGCAGGGGATGCGGGGCCCTGCATGCTTTCGCCGGTGGCAGGCTTGCCCGCCGGCCCCGCACCCCGTGACCCTTGTTCCGTTATGGCGGGAGGCCGGGTTGGCTACGTGATTCTGCGGTGATCGGGCGCGGCACGAGCTTCGTGGTCTCTCTCCCGCCGCGAAGATGGATCGCGAGACGAAGCTTCGGCGCGCACGCGAAGTAGCCGGGAGCGAAGCGACCCCGGGTCCCTCTCCCCGGCTGTTTGGGGAGAGGGACAGCGCGAAGCGCAGGGTGAGGGCCGCCGCCAGGATGACATCCGCCGGGCTGGCGCATTGCGAATGGGCGTGCGGATCTGCATAAGGCGTCGAATCACAACGACTTGAGACGGAGAACAGGGGGCTCGTGCGCCGGCAGCCCGCACACGCCACGTTTCGAGCGTGGTGCCTTGCACGTTAGACTACGCCACGCACTCCTTCTCACCGCAGCCGGCCGGGGTTCCCGACATGAAGCTCGACCTGATCCAGACGGTGGCGTTCGCGGGCGTGGTTCTTTTCCTGGGGTACGGCATCCGCCGGCTGGTGCCCCCGCTGGCGCGCTACAACATCCCCGCGCCGGTGATCGGCGGGCTGATCGTGGCCGGCATCCTGGCCGCGGTGCGCACGCCCGAATACTCGCCCATCACCTTCGACACCACGCTGCAGAGCCCGATGATGGTGGCGTTCTTCACCAGCATCGGCTTCGCCGCCAGCTTGCGGCTGCTGAAGGTGGGCGGGCCGCAGGTGCTCATCTTCTTCGGCGTGGCCACGCTGTTCGCCGTCGCGCAGAACGTGCTGGGCGCGGGGATGGCGATGCTGTTCGGGCTGCACCCGCTGTTCGGCGTGCTCACCGGCTCGGTCACGCTCACCGGCGGGCCCGCCACGGGGCTGGCCTTCGCGCCGCTCTTCGAGGCCAACGGCGTGCCCGGCGCGGCCACCGTGGCCGTCGCATCGGCGATGGTGGGGATCGTGATGGGCGGGGTGATCGGCGCGCCCATCGCCACGCGGCTGATCGAGAAGAACAAGCTGCGCACACGGCACGCGGAGCCGCAGCCGGTGGAGACGCCGGTGGCCAACCAGGTGATGGAGGAGCAGCTCGCCGACGAGCCGATCAAGGCGCCCGCGGGCGAAGACGAGGAGAGCTTCGTCCTGCTCCAGAGCGTGGTACTGATCCTGGTGGCGATGTGGCTGGGCTCGTTCGTCAGCGCCTGGTTCACCTCGCTGGGGGTCACGCTGCCGGCCTACATCGGGGCCATGCTGGTGGCCGCGCTGATCCGCAACCTCGACGACGTGACCGGCGTGTTCCGCATCCAGCAGCGGGCGATCGACGACCTGGGGAACGTGGCGCTGGCGCTGTTCATCGTGATGGCGCTGATGACGCTGAAACTGTGGGAGATCGCCAACCTGGCCCTGCCGATGCTGGCCATCCTCGCCGCGCAGGTGGCGCTGATCGCCGCCATCTGCTTCTGGCCGATCTTCCCGATGATGGGGAAGGACTACGAGAGCGCGGTGATGAGCGGCGGCTTCTGCGGGTTCATGCTCGGCACCACGGCCAACGCGATGGCGAACATGCGCTCCCTGGTCGAGCGCTACGGTCCGGCCCCGCGTGCCTTCCTCGTGGTTCCCATGGTGGGCGCGTTCTTCATCGACTTCACCAACGCGGTGCTGATCACCGTGTTCGTGAACTTCCTGAAATGACGCCGGGCCGGCACGCGTGCCGCCGGCCCGGATCGAACGCGAAAGCAGGCGGGAGCGCGGACCAGCGCTCCCGCCTCTGCTTTCACGTTTCGTGTGATATGACAACTGACGGTGGCGCGCGGAATATGCGAGTGAACTCGCCCGCCCCCGACGCTTTCCTTCAGGCACACGCTACCTCACGAGGTGCCGCTGATGAATCGGGCTCTTCGCCACGTGCTTCTCGCGGCCGTCGCGGCCGCGGGCGCCTGCTCCTCCTCTGAAGCCCCGCCCGCGTCCGGCGCCGAACCCGTGAGAGGCTTCCGAACCTCCCGGCTCCATTACGACGCCAGACGCGTCGCCGATGGAATCGAGATCCACATCCCGTACGTGTATCGCAACGTGACGGGCGACTCGGTCTATTTCATCAACTGCAACGAGATCATCGTCCCATCTCTCGAAAAGCGGACCGGCGATACGTGGTCCTCGGTCTGGTCCGGGGCGTCGCCCGCTTGCATGAGCCGCCCCGTGGTCGTGCCACCGGATGGAGTATACCGGGACACGGTTCGAGTGCTTGCCGGGCCGGACATGTATCCGCAGCTCAGAGTTGCCGATCTCGACGGCACCTACCGCCTGGTCTGGCACGGCGTGGTGCATTCCTATCGCGACACGCCCCCGCTCGGCACCCCGCTTCCGCAGGCTGAGCGCACGTCGAACGAGTTCACGTTGTTCGCCCCGCAACAGTAGCCGCGCGGCCCCGCATGCTCGGGGCGGGTCTCGGCCTGGCGCGAGCCAGCCCCCGGTGTGCACGCGAAGCAGCCGGGAGCGAAGCGACCCCAGGTCCCTCTCCCCGGCTGTTTTGGGGAGAGGGACAGCGCGAAGCGCAGGGTGAGGGCCCGCTGCCGAAGCGCCCCGAAGTCGTTTTCCGACAATCTCGCACCAACTCTCGCTCTCCCCCACCCTTCCCGCCCGCCGCATCTACCAATCCCGCACCGCGTTGCGCTCGCCGCGGTTGCGGCTCAAGGCCTCGCGCTGGGCGTCCTTCTCGGCGTTGCTGGCGCCGGTGAGGATGCGCTCGGCCTCTTCCTGCGAGAGCTCCGGCGCGGGGGCGGGGCGCGGCGCGGGCGAGGGCTGCGGCGCGGGCTGCTGCTGCGCGTCGTCGTCGCCACCGCCGCCGCCCTGGTCCTGGTCCTGCCCACCCCCGCCGCCGGACGGGGGATCGCGGCGCAGGAGACGCAGCGCGAGCTCCAGGTTCCACTTGGCGTCGGCGTCGTTTGGGCGCGCCAGGAGCGCGTCCTTGTAGCGGCCGATGGCGCGGCGCAGCATCTCGGTGCGCTTCGCGTCGTCCGTCACCGTGCGCCGGAAGACGGGCTCCAGGTCGGCGTTGCCGGCGTTGTAGAGGGCGCGCTGGCGCAACTCGGCCGGCTTCTGCGCGGCGGTGGCGGCGTCCAGGTGCGGGCGCGCCTCGTCCCAGCGCTGCAGGCGCAGGAGCGCGGTGCCCAGGTTGTAGCGCAGGACCACGCTGCTGTCGCCCTCGGCGTAGCGGCGCGCGTAGGCCTCGGCGGCGAGGCGGAACCGGGCGGCGCGGTAGAGGCGGTTCCCCTCCGCCATCCCCCCGCCCAGCAGCGGCAGGGCGACCGCCAGCAGCAGCGCCCGCCTCATGCGGCCGCCTCCTTCCGCCGCCGCTTCGAGCGCACCAGGTGCTCGGGAAGGAGCGCGTCGGCGGCGAGGAGGAAGAGCGCGACTGCGGCGAACCACTCGTAGCGGTTGCCGGGCGCGCTGCCGCCACGCCGCTCGGCCGCGGAGGGGACGGCGCGCGCGGCGGCGGCGACCTGCGCGGCCGCGGTGGGCGCGGCGGCGTTCACGTAGATGCCGCCCGTGCGCCGCGCCACCTCGCGCAGCAGCGGCTCGCCCAGCTTGGACACGGCGACCTCGCCGCCGGGCTCGCGCTTCCAGCCGAGCTGCCGGCCGGTGGCGGGGTCGATGTCGGGGATCGTCCCCCCGCCGGCCGTGCCGATGCCGATCGCGCTCACCGGCACGCCCGCGCGCCGCGCCACGCCGGCCGCGCGGAGCACGTCCTCGCCCTCCTCCAGCGCGTCGCCGTCGCTGATCACCACCAGCGAGCCCGACGGCATCTCGCCGCGCGCCTCCATCAGCAGCGCCAGCGACTGCTCGATGGCGTCGGAGAGCGAGGTGCCGCCCTGCGTGACCAGGTCGGGCGAAAGGTTGTCGAGGTACAGCTCCAGCGCGCTGAAGTCGGAGGTGAGCGGCGACACGGCGTAGCTGCGGCCGGCGAAGATGGCCAGGCCCACGCGCGAGCCCTCGAGCCGGCCCAGGAGCGCGCGGGCGGTGCGCTTCTCCCATTCCAGCCGGTCGGGGCTCACGTCGCGCACGCGCATGGAGTTGGATGCATCCAGCACCAGGATCACGTCGGTGTTGCCGCCCTCGCCGCGCACCGGCTCCACGCCCCAGAGCGGGCCGGTCAGCGCGATCCCCAGCATCAGCGCCGCCACGGTGACCAGGAAGATGCGGCGGTTGGGCGCGGCGGTGAGATCCGCAGGCGTCAGGCGGCGAACGATGCCGGCCTCGCCGAGCGCCTCGGCCGCCTGGCGCCGGCGCCGGGCGTACAGCAGCATCGCCAGCCCCACGATGCACGGCAGCAGCGGAACCAGGTGCAGCAGCTCGGGATGCGCGAGGCGGTCCACCTACCGTCCCCCCCTCTCCGCAACCGACTTCATCCCAAACCGGATGAAGAGAACTCCGATGAAAAGCGCGATGTCATCCTGAGCGCCGCCGCGAATCCGGAGCGATGAAAGGCGGGTGAAGCGCTCGCGGGGATCGAGCCGCGATGCTGCCGCCGCGCCGGGGAGCCTCGCGCAGTTTGCGAGGCTTTTCGTAGTTGTTGCTGCGGCTTCAGCCGCCGGTGAGCGGGGGCGGCGACCACAAGAGCGACGGCCGATCCGGCGCGTCGTCCCGACGATTGCGTGGCCTCGATTATAGATCCTTCGGGCTGCGGCAGCCGGCGTGGAAGACGGTGCTGCGTGTTCGCCCTCATCAGGATGACACGCCGCGTAGAGTCCATCGACCGCACGACTGCGGATTTGCGATTGCATGGTCACGGCACCCTCCCCCAGCGCGTGGCGCGGAAGCACCATTCGGCGACCAGCAGCGCGGCGGCGCTGAGGAGGAAGGGGAGGTAGCGTTCGGTGAAGCGGACGTAGCGGCGCACCTTCACGTTGGTCTTCACCAGCCGGTCGATCTCGGCGTAGACGCGCTCCAGCGCGCGCTGGTCGGTCGCGCGGAAGTAGCGGCCGCCGGTGGTGCGGGCGATCTCGTTCAGCAGCGGCTCGTCGATGCTCACGGGCATCCAGGCGTAGCGCAGCCGTCCGTCGGCCGTGATGGCCACGGGGATGCGGGCGCGCGTCCGCGACCCCACGCCGATGGTGAACACGCGGATGCCGAACGCCGCCGCGGCCTTCGCCGCCGCGCGTGGATCCACCGCGCCGCGGTTGTTCTCGCCGTCGCTCATCAGGATGATCACGCGCGACCGCCCCGCGGCCTGCTTGAGCCGGTTGGCCGCCGTCGCGAGGCCCAGGCCGATCGCCGTGCCATCCTCCAGCATCCCCACCTGCACGTTGCCGATCGCCTGGCCGAGGAGCGCGTGGTCGCCCGTCGCGGGCACCTGCGTGAGCGCCTCCCCCGCGAACACCACCAGGCCGATGCGGTCGTGCGTGCGCGCGTCCACGAAGCGCCCCACCGTCTCCCGCGCGGCGCCCAGGCGGTTGGGCGCGAAGTCCTCCGCCAGCATGGACGACGACACGTCGAGCGCGATCATGATGTCGATCCCCTGCGACGTCTCCTCCACCACGCGCGCGCCGGTGCGCGGCCCGGCGATGGCGAGGATCAGCGACACCAGCGCCGCCGTGCGCAGGATCTCGGGGATGATGCCCAGGAACGCCGCGCCGCGCGTGCCCAGCCGCGCCACGGTGCCGGCGCGCGAGAAGACGATCCCCGCGTCGCGAGCGCTGCGCACGCGCCACCACCACACGGGCACCAGCGCCAGCAGCAGCAGCGCCCCGGGGTGCGCGAACTGGAGGCTCACGGCGCCGCCTCGGCCGCCAGAGGCTCGTCCACCGCGTCCGGCTCGCCGGAGGGGAGCGGGTACGTCTGCACCCACTCGCGGGCGCGGTCCAGGTCGCGCCGGGCGTCGTCGGGGGAGCGGCCGTGGCGGGCGAACTTGGCCAGGTCGCTCACGCGCAGCAGGTGCTCCAGCGTCTCCACGCGCTCGTCGGGCACCCCCCGCGCGCGCATCCCCTCGACCACCTCCGCCGAGGTGAGGTCCTCGCTGAGCCGCGGCTCCAGCGCGGCGACGAAGCCGCGCAGCGCCTCGGAGATGAGGGTGTAGAACGCCTTCCAGTTCCCCGCCTCGACGAAGCCGCTGGTGCGCGCCCGCTCCAGCTGCGCCAGCGCGCGATCACGCGCGTTCGCCGGCACCGCCCGCGCGCGGCGGCGGCGGATCGCCCGCACGATCATCCAGCCGAGCAGCGCGAGCAGGAGAAGCGCGAGCAGCAGCAGCGCGCCCAGCAGCGCCATCCGCGCCGGATCTCGCGACGGCCCCCACACGTCGTGCGGCGGGCGGACGCGCCACTTCGTCGTGTCGTCCGGCAGCACGGCGCGCACGACCGGGAACGCGAGCTTGACGGGGAGCTCGATCACCCGCCCGTCCGCGCCTGTCAGTCGCATCGAGGCCGGGATGGTGTCCGGCAGCCCCGGCTGCCACGCGACCAGCTTCGCCACCACCAGCCAGCGCGAGCGCGCGCTGTCGCGCGGCGTGGCGGCAACGGCGTCCAGCACGCGCCAGCGGTCCGCGGTGTCGCGCGCGATCTCCAGCGCCACCTGCGTTCCGGCGGGAACGTTCACCACCATCCCCGACTCGAAGCGGTCGCCCACCGTGACCGTGTCGGGCTGCGTGCGCGACTGGTACTCGAATCCTGGCGGCGGCGTGGGCGTCGGCGGACGGACGGCGGCACGCGTCGTATCCCCCGTCGTGTCCCTCGCTTGCGTGCGCGTGGGCGTGGCCGGCGGACGCGGCGCGCGGCGCGGCTGCGTGGCGCGCGGACGCACCTGCGCCGGCGCGGCGGCGGACGTGCTGTCCTGCGCGGGCGCCGGCGCGGCGGAAAGCGCGACGAGGGCGACGAGGAAGGCCGCGGCGCGCATCATCGGCGGAGGCGGCGCTCGCGGCGGCGGAAGAAGGAGAGGATCGCGGTGGAGGTCGGCTCGTCGGTGCGCAGCTCGATCGCGTCCAGCCCCAGCCGGCGGAAGGCGCGGCGGATGGCGGCGCGCTCCTGCTCCACCGCCTCGGCGAAGGCGCGGCGCTGCGCGGCGTCCGACGTGTTGAACACCACCAGCGCGCCCGTCTCCGGGTCCACGAGCTGGATCAGCCCCGCCTCGGGCACCTCCAGCTCCGCCGCGTCGGTCAGGGCGACGGGGACCACGTCGTGGCGGAAGGCGAGCATGGTCAGCGCGCGCTCCAGCTCGGGCGTGAGCGGCTCCTGGAAGTCGGAGACGAGGAAGACGATGCTGCGCGAGCGGAGGAGGCGGACGGCGTATTCCACCGCGCCGGTGAGGTCGGTGCCCGTGCCCGCCGGCTCGAAGCTGAGCAGGTCGCGCACGATGCGCAACGCGTGTCGCCGCCCCTTGCGCGGGGGGACGAACAGCTCGATCGAGTCGGTGAAGACCAGCAGCGCCACGCGGTCGTTGTTGCGCACCGCGCTCATCGCGAGCGACGCGGCGACCTCGGCCACCATCTCGCTCTTGAAGCGCCCGCGCGTGCCGAACCGCTCCGAGCCCGAGAGGTCCACCATCAGCAGCACGGAGAGCTCGCGCTCTTCCACGTACTTCTTGACGAACACCCCGCCGGTGCGCGCCGACACGTTCCAGTCGATGGTGCGCACGTCGTCGCCCGGCAGGTATTCGCGGACCTCGACGAACTCGATCCCCTGCCCCTTGAACACCGAGTGGTACTCGCCGCTGAAGCGCGACGACACCAGCCCGCGCGTGCGCAGCTCGATCCGCCGCACCTGCCGCAGCACCTCGGGGAGCGCCGGCGCCGTGCTGGCATGCGCGGGGAGCGTGGGCACCCGCGTGCGCTGCCCGCGCGAAAAGATCCGCCGCAGCCAGCCGAAGCGGCGCTTGGGGGGGATGGTGGAAGCCGACGTGGAAGAGACCGCTTTCATGGGACGCCGGCCCCGCGGGCCCCCCTCCCTGGCGCTGCGCGCCTGTCCCTCCCCCCAAAACAACCTGGCGGGAGGGACGGGGACTCGCTTCGCTCGCGGCTCGGTTGTGGCGACCACGAGGCCAGTCGCGTGCACCGAAGCTCCAAGACCTCACCCCACGCCGCCGCTCGCCCCCCGCGCCGGCCCGTGCGTGCGCATCGAGCGAAGCGAGCACGTCCCTCCCCCAGGCTGTTTTGGGGGAGGGACAGGCGCGCAGCGCCAGGGTGAGGGCCCAGCGGGGCCGCGGTGTCGAACGTCATCGTGCCGATCACGATCCTGCGTCCGCCGCGTCTCACGGCACGCGCACCGTCTCGAAGATGCGGCGCACGACGTGGTCGGAGGTGATCTCCTCGGCCTCGGCCTCGTAGGTGATCATGATGCGGTGGCGCAGCACGTCGGGGCCGATCGCCTTCACGTCCTCGGGCGTCACGTAGGCGCGGCCGCGCAGGAAGGCGTGGGCCCGCGCGCACGCCGCCAGCGCGATCGTGGCGCGCGGGCTGGCGCCGATCTCCACCAGCGGCGCCAGGTCGGGCGCGCCGTGCGCGCCGGGGTCGCGGGTGGCGCCCACCAGGTCCAGGATGTAGTCGGCGATCTTGTCGTCGAGGTACAGGTTGGCGATCTGGTCGCGGGCGGCCAGGATCTCGTCGGGGTGCGCCATCTTGTTGATGGGGATGTGCCCGCCGCCGCTCATCCGCCGCAGGATCTCCTTCTCCTCCACCCGCGTGGGATAGCCCACGCGCACCTTCAGCATGAAGCGGTCGACCTGCGCCTCGGGGAGCGGGTAGGTGCCCACCTGCTCGATCGGGTTCTGCGTGGCCAGCACCAGGAACGGCTGCGGCAGCGGGTGCGTCTCCCCGCCGATGGTCACCTGCCGCTCCTGCATCGCCTCCAGCAGCGCGGCCTGCACCTTGGCGGGCGCGCGGTTCACCTCGTCGGCCAGCACGATGTGGGCGAAGATGGGGCCCTTGTGCGGCACGAACTCGCCCGTGCGGTTGTTGTAGATCGTGGTGCCCACCACGTCCGCCGGGAGGAGGTCGGGGGTGAACTGGATGCGCTGGAAGGTGGCGTCGATCGTCTCGGCCAACGTGCGCACGGCCAGCGTCTTGGCCAGGCCGGGAAGCCCCTCCATCAGCACGTGCCCGCCGGTGAGCATCCCGATCAGCAGGCGCTCGATCATGTATTCCTGCCCCACCACGCGCCGGTGCACCTCGGCGCTGATGCGGTCCAGGAAATCGGCGCGCGGCATGTCCGCCGGCGCGTAGGGTGAAGCAGCCGTCATTGCGTCCCCGTTGACGATCGATCCGAACCTCGCGAGCCCAATCCCCCGATGCGGGGGAAATCTCGTGCCGAAGCGGGATTGGAAGCAAACGGCGGCGATCTTCGGCCTTTGCGGGAAGCGGCGCGGGGATGAACTGCGTGAGTCGGATCGATGCGAAAAGAGAGGCCTCACCGAGCGTGAGGCCTCTCATCCCGACTCCCTTGATTGCCGGGCCGTTGCGGGCGCTGCTGGCCCCCCACCCTGGCGCTTCGCGCCTGTCCCTCCCCCCAAAACAACCTGGGGGGAGGGACGGGGGCTCGCTTCGCTCGCGGCTAAATCGAGGTCACGTCGATGGCAGTCGCGTGCGCCAGAGTCTCGGCGGAACAGGTGCCGGTAGTCCGCGAAGGCGGACTTCGTGTAGTAGTTGCAGCGAAGCAGCGAATTCATTCGCCCGACTGGAGCTCCACCGAAGCGACTCTCACATCGTCCGGCCCACCGTACCTCAGTAGTACGACTGGCTCATCGAACCGCCGCCGCCGCGGTTCGAGAGCGTGTTCATCTTCAGCTCGAAGTCGCCGGGGTTGGTGGCGGCGGCCTTGGCCACCTCGTACTCCACCTGGTCCTCCTGCACCAGCTCCATTAGGCACTGGTCGAAGGTCTGCATCCCGTAGGTCACCCGCCCCTCGGCGATGTGCTCGCGGATCTCCTCCACCCGGTCGGGGTCCACGATGCAATCGCGGATGGTGCCGGTCACCACCATCACCTCGGCGGCGAGGACGCGGCCCTTGCCGTCCTTGCGCGGCAGCAGGCGCTGGCTCACCACCGCCTGGAGCTGCTCGGCCAGGCGCATCCGCACCACCTGCTGCTCCTCGGGGGGGAAGACGGCCACCAGGCGCGAGATGGTGCTCGCCGCGTCGCGCGTGTGCACGGTGCTGATCACCAGGTGTCCCGTCTCGGCGCTCTTGAGGGCGATGTCGATGCTCTCGGTGTCGCGCATCTCGCCGATCAGGATCACGTCGGGGTCCTGCCGCAGCGCGGCGCGCAGGCCGTGGCGGAAGTCCTCGGTGTCCACGCCGATCTCGCGCTGGGTGATGGAGCAGTTGATGTCGCGGTGCAGGAACTCGATCGGGTTCTCGAGCGTGACCACGTGGCGGCGCATGTTCTGGTTCATGAAGCCGATCATGGCCGCCTGGGTGCTGCTCTTCCCCGAGCCGGTCACCCCCGTCACCAGCACCAGCCCGCGCTCCTGCCCCGCCACGTCGCTCAGCACCGCCGGGAGCCCCAGGTCCTCGAAGGTGGGGATCTCGATGGGGATCACGCGCATCACGATCATGAACGACCCGCGCTGCCGCAGGATGTTCACGCGGAAGCGGCCGACGCCGGCCAGCCCCCACGAGCAGTCGTAGTCGGTGAGGTCGTCCAGCCGCGCCCGGTCGCGCTCGTGCGGGATCAGGAACAGGGCCACGCCGCGCGTCTGCTCGGGGGTGAGCCGCTGCTTGGTGAACGGGATGAGCTGCCCGTTGATGCGGGCGCGGAACACATCGCCGCTCTTGATGTGCAGGTCGCTGGCGCCGCGCGCCACCGCCGCCTTGATGATGTTCTCGACCGCTTCGCGCAGCTCGCCGCCCTTCTGCGCCGCCGCTTCGGTGGTGCTCACGATAGTCAGTATCCGGCTCGCTTGTCGACCGTGTTCAGGAGAGGCTCGCCGGCGAGATGGCGGCGCAGGTTGGCCACGATCAAGTCCGTTTCGCGCCGCCAGAAGCCGTGGGAGGTGCCTGAAACATGGGGGAGCAGCAGGGTGTTGGGAAGGGTCCACAGCGGCGACGAGGCCGGCAGCGGCTCGCGCTCGAACACGTCCAGCCCCGCGCCGCGCAGCCTTCCCGACGCGAGCGCCCCGACCAGCGCGCCCTCGTCCACCACGTCGCCGCGCGAGACGTTGACCACCACCGCGCCGGCGGGGAGGCGCGCCAGCTCGCGCGCGCCGATCATCCCCTCCGTCTCCGGCGTGCGCGGCACCGTCAGCACCAGGTAGTGGCTGGTGGACAGCATCCGCGCGAGCGCACCCTCCCCCGCGAACACCTCCACCCCCGGCGGGCCCTCGCTGCCGCTCCGCCGCGTGGCGACCACGCGCATCCCCAGCGCCGCCGCCCGCCGCGCCACCGCCCGGCCGATGCCGCCGAGCCCCAGCAGCCCCACGGTGCTCTCCGCCACCTCGCGCACCGGCGCATCCGCCGCGTCGAACGGCGCCTTGTCCCAGCGTCCTTCCGCCTGCGCGCGCACGGCGAAGTCCAGCCCGCGCGCGAAGTGCAGGATCATCGCCAGCACCGTGTCGGCGATCGGCTCGGCGTGCACGCCCGCGGAGTTGGTGAGCACCACGGCGGATTCCATCATCTCCGGATACAGCACGCCTCCCACGCCGGCGGACGCGGAGTGCGCCCAGCGCAGCGCGTCGCCCGCCGCGGCGAACACCTCGCGCGGCACGCCCCAGCCCAGGTAGACCTCCGCCCCGCGCGCGGCCTCAACCGCTTCCTCGCCCGCGCCCTGCCCGTCGCCCGTCCCGTCGGCGTACGCGTCCACCACCACGCACTCCCAGCCGTCGGGGAGCGCGGCGCGGATCTCGTTTACCGCCCAGGGCGGGATCGCCCAGATCGGGCGGCGGTCGCGGAGGTCGATGACGAGGCGGCGTGGCATTCGGGTGGTCCAAAGGTTCAGTAAATCGATAGATCAGGAAGGCGGCCGCTGGTCAGGCTGGACGTGGCGCTCGGCGCCGGCCCCGCGGGCCCCCCTCCCTGGCGCTGCGCGCCTGTCCCTCCCCCCAAAACAGCCTGGGGGGAGGGACGGGGGCTCGCTTCGCTCACGGCTACATCGAGGTCGCCTCGAGGCCAGTCGCGTGCGCCAGAGTCTCGGCGGCACGAGCGCCGGTAGTCCGCGAAGGCGGCGCGAAGGCGGACTTCGTGTCGTTGTTGCAGTGAATTCATTCGCCCGACTGCGGCGCGGACGACTTCGCGACGCGCCGCTGCTGGACCGGGCTCCTTACGCCGCCGGTGGCCGGGCCTCGTCGGCCGAGGGGCCGTAGAGGCTGGGGACGGGGACGTCGAGCAGGCGCAGGTACACGGTGAGCTGCGCGCGGTGGTGGACCAGGTGGTTGATGCCCAGCGTGCGCAACGCGGCGGCCCGCGGCATGGAGAGCATCACCTGCTCGCCCATGCGCAGCGTCCACGTCTTCCCCCACCCGTCCACGGGCACGGCCGCCAGCGCCTCGCCGATGCCCGCCACCGCCTGGTCGAAGGCGGCGAGCACTTCCGCGCGGTTCGCCGGCGGCTCCCCCTCCCAGCGCTTCTCCTGCACGTTGAACTCGTCGCGGCCCAGCACCAGCGTCGCCAGCCGCGGGATCTCGGCGAGGTGCGTGCCCAGGCGGCCGAGCGTCATCGACTTCTCGTGCGGCTTCCAGCCCCAGTGCTCGTCGGGGATGCGCTCCAGCACCCGGCGCGTGCCGGCCAGCTCGTTGTGCAGGTCGCCGAAGGCGTTCGGGGGCGCGGGCGCGGCGGTATCGGTCATCGTGATTCGCGGGTGGGAAGGACGGAAGGGCACGGCGGCGCGCGGGTCACGCCGCGACGTGCGCGGGGCGTGCATCGTGGCACGCGGCCCGCCGGGCGTCAAGCGGCCCTCGCGTGACGCGAAGACGTCGGCTACCGCGGGGGATTCGATCCGTCATCCGAAAACGCGGTGTGAGGACCGGCGTCAGCGGATGTCACACGGAGCAACGGAGGAAGCGGAGGAACTGCGAGTTGTTCTCCGTTCCCTCCGTTGCTCCGTGTGACCTCTTTCCGTTTTCGGGGATCACACCATGCAGCCGAGCCGCGCGGCGATCATCGCAACCCCGCATCGCCCATCTCCTTGCGATAGGCGTACGCGCCGCGGATGCCCTGCGCGAAGGTGATGCCCAGCACCAGCGCGACCGTGATCCCCGCCGTGGGCCCCCGCGCGCCGAAGGTTAGGCGCAGCTCCACCACCACGTACAGCAGCAGCAGGATCGCGCACGCGCGGCTGCGGCGGTACAGGCCGTACGCCAGCACGCCGATCAGCAGCGGGTCGGCGAACCAGGCCGGGTCGTCGGCGGCGGTGTTGCGCCAGAGCCAGAGCGCCGCGACCAGCCGCATCACCCCCCACAGCACCGCCACCGACCACGCGAGGTCGATCAGCCGGTCCGCCTTCTCCAGCCGCTTCGTGAGCTCCTCCGGCCGAGCGGGCGCGGCGGGGCGGCGAAGGCGGGCGAGCAGCGCCGTCATCCCGCGTCCGCGGCTTCCTGGGCGATGCGGTAGGCCTCGTTGCGCGCGATGCCCAGGCGGCGGCGCAGCTCCCTGGCCACGCCGCTCGGCGTCTCGCCGCGCGCCAGCAGCGCCTGCGCGATGGAGCGGGCGGCGAGCGCGTCCACCTCGCCCTCGGCCTGCGCGTCGGCGGGGCGGCCCTCCACCACCACCACGATCTCGCCCAGCACCTCGCGCCCGGCGAAGTGC
>DASQLJ010000230.1:0-3325 GCA_035630095.1 Longimicrobium sp. | reverse complement strand
CGCTCGCCTTCCTGCAGTACACGTCGGGCTCCACCGCCACGCCCAAGGGGGTGATGGTGAGCCACGGCAACCTGCTGCACAACCTGCGGCTGCTGCAGGAGGGGTGGCGCCAGGGCGACGACGCGGTGGTGGTGAGCTGGCTTCCGCTCTTCCACGACATGGGGCTGATCGGCAACGTCCTGGAGGCGGTGCACCTGGGCGCGCCGTGCGTGCTGATGTCGCCCGCGGCGTTCCTGCAGCGGCCCTTCCGCTGGCTGCAGGCGGTGTCGCGCTACGGGGCCACGCTCAGCGGCGGGCCCAACTTCGCCTTCGACCTGGCGGTGCGGCGCACCACCCCCGAGGAGCGGGCGGAGCTCGACCTGTCGCGCTGGAGCGCCGCCTTCAACGGCGCCGAGCCGGTGCGCCGCGACACCATGGAGCGCTTCCATGAGGCGTTCGCCCCCTGCGGCCTGCGCGCCGAGGCGCTGCAGCCGGGCTACGGGCTGGCCGAGGCGACGCTCGTGGTCTCCGCCGGCCGCACGCTCGGCGCACCGCCGCTCTACACCTCCTTCCAAGCCGCGGCGCTGGAGGAGAACCGGCTGGTGGAGGACGACGGCCCCGGCGCGCGCGACCTGGTGGGGTGCGGCCGCGTGGTGGGCGGGCAGACGGTGGCGATCGTGGACCCCGACACCCGGCTGGCGTGCGAGCCCGGCCGCGTGGGCGAGATCTGGCTGCAGGGCCCCAGCGTGGCCGGCGGCTACTGGGGGCGCCCGCAGGAGACCGAGGAGACCTTCGCCGCCACGCTGGCCGGCGGCGAGGGCGGGCCCTTCCTGCGCACCGGCGACCTGGGCTTCGTGCACGGCGGCGAACTGTTCGTGGCCGGGCGCGCCAAGGACCTGGTGATCGTCCGCGGGCGCAACCACTACCCGCAGGACCTGGAGCTCACCGCCGAGCGCGCCCACCCCGGCGTGCGCGCCGGCTGCGGCGCCGCCTTCACGCTGGACGTGGGCGGCGAGGAGCGGCTGGCGCTGGTGTGCGAGCTGGAGCGCCAGCACCTGCGCGGCGACCACGCCGCCGTGGCCGCCGCCGTGCGCCAGGCGGTGGTGGAGGAGCACGACGTGCAGCCGCACCGCGTGGTGCTGCTCAAGACCGGCGGGATCACCAAGACCACCAGCGGCAAGATCCAGCGCCGCGCCTGCCGCGCCGCCCTCCTGGCCGGCGAGCTGGAGGTGGTGTTCGACTGGCTCGAGGCGTCCGCCGACGCGGACGCCGCCGTCCCGCCGCCCGCTGCGGGCCCCGTGGCCGACGGCGACGGGGCGCGGGCCGACGAGGCGCGGATCGCGGCGTGGCTGGCGGAGCGCATCGCCGAGCGCGCGGGGGTGGCGGCGGGGGAGGTGGACCCGCGCGCGCCCTTCTCCCGCTTCGGGATCGACTCGGTGGCGGCGGTGGGGATCTCGGGGGCGCTGGAGGCGTGGCTGGGGCGCACCCTTCCGCCCACCCTCCTCTACGACCACCCGACGATCGAGGCGCTCGCCCGCTGGCTGGTGGCGGGCGACGACCCGCACGCCGAGCCGGCCGCCGGCGAGCGCCCCTACCGCCGCGGCGCCGCCGACGAGCCGGTGGCGATCGTGGGCGTGGGTTGCCGCTTCCCCGGCGCCGACGGGCCGGAGGCGTTCTGGCGGCTGCTGGAGGACGGCGTCGACGCGGTGCGCGAGGTGCCGGCGGACCGCTGGGACCTGGATCGCCTGTACGATCCCGATCCCGCCGTGCCGGGGAAGATGACCACGCGCTGGGGCGGCTTCCTGGACGCGGTGGACCGCTTCGACGCGGAGTTCTTCTCCATCTCCCCCCGCGAGGCGGCGCGGATGGACCCGCAGCAGCGGCTGCTGCTGGAGGTGGCGTGGGAGGCTCTGGAGGATGCCGGGATCGACCCCGGCCGGCTGGCGGGGTCGCAGACCGGCGTGTTCGTGGGGATCTCGGGGAGCGACTACGGACAGCGCCAGTTCACCGACCCCGCGCTGTCGGACGCGTACGCGGGGACCGGCGGTGCGCTTTCCATCGCCGCCAACCGCATCTCCTACGTGCTGGACCTGCGCGGGCCCAGCCTGGCGGTGGACACGGCGTGCTCGTCCTCCCTCGTCGCGCTGCACCTGGCGGTGCGCGCGCTGCGGGCGGGCGACTGCGACACGGCGATCGTCGGCGGGGCCAACCTGCTCCTTTCGCCGCAGATCACGGTCAACTTCAGCAAGGCCGGGTTCATGTCGCCCGACGGCCGCTGCCGCGCCTTCGACGCGCGCGCCAACGGCTACGTGCGCGGCGAGGGCGCCGGCGCGGTGGTGCTGAAGCCGCTGTCGCGCGCCCTGGCCGACGGTGACCCGGTGTACGCCGTGGTGCGCGGCACGGCGGTGAACCAGGACGGGCGCAGCAACGGGCTGACGGCGCCCAACGGACAGGCGCAGGCCGCCGTGCTCCGCGCCGCCTGGGCCGCCGCCGGCGCCGACCCGCGCCACGCGCAGTACGTGGAGGCGCACGGCACCGGCACCTCGCTGGGCGACCCGATCGAGGCGCACGCGCTGGGCGCGGTCCTCGGCGCCGGCCGCACCGCCGAGCACGCCTGCCGCGTGGGCTCCGTCAAGGCCAACATCGGCCACCTCGAGGCCGCGGCGGGGATCGCGGGGACGATCAAGCTCGCGCTCGCGCTGCGCCACCGCCGCATCCCCCCCAGCCTCCACTTCGAGCGCCCGAACCCCGCCATCCCCTTCGCCGAGCTGGGGCTGGAGGTGCAGCGCGCGGCCACGCCGTGGCCCGCCGAGCCCGGCGAGGCGCTGGCGGGGATCAGCTCGTTCGGCTTCGGCGGCACCAACGCGCACGCCGTGCTGGCCGAGGCGCCGCTCCCCGCCTCGCCGGTCGATTTCGATCCGTCGATCACCGCGGCCAAATCCGGTAAAGCCACGTCGGTCGATGTCGGAAGCGAGGCCGATGCCCCGGTGCTCCTCCCGATCTCCGCGCGCGACGCGGGGGCGCTGCGCGAGCTGGCGGCGCGCTACCGCGATCTCCTGGCGGATGAAGATGGGTCCGCCGTCGCCGAGATCGCCGCGGCCGCGTCGCTGCGGCGCGCGCACCATGAGCACCGGCTGGCCGTCGCGGGGGCGACCCGGGCGGGGCTGGCGCTCGCGCTGGACGACTTCGTGACCGGTGCGCCGCATCCGCGCCTGTGGGCCGGCCGCGTTTCGCCGGGTCGAGCGCCGCGCGTGGCGTTCGTCTTCTCCGGACAGGGGCCGCAGTGGTGGGCGATGGGGCGCGAGCTGCTGGAGACGGAGCCCGTCTTTCGCGCCGCGGTGGAGGA
>DASQLJ010000229.1:0-13414 GCA_035630095.1 Longimicrobium sp. | reverse complement strand
CTTCGACATGAGCGTCTACGAGACGCTGGGGATCCTGGCCGCCGGCGGCGCCGTGGTGATCCCCCGCCCGGAGGAGCTGCGCGACCCCGCCGCCTGGGCCGCGCTCTGCCGCCGGCACGGGGTGACGCTGTGGAACAGCGCGCCCGCGCTGCTGGGGATGCTGGCCGACCACGCCGAGGCGCATCCGCACCAGGCGCCGGCCGGGCTGCGGCTGGCCTTCCTGGGTGGCGACTGGGTGCCGGTGCCGCTGGTGGAGCGGGTGCGCGCCTGGGCCCCGGCGATGCGCGACTTCATCGTGATGGGCGGGGCCACCGAGGCGTCGATCCACTCCATCATCTACCCGGTCCACGACGTCGACCCCGCCTGGAGCAGCATCCCCTACGGCGTGCCGATGGCCAACCAGCGCGCCTGGGTGCTCGACCGGCACCTGCGCGAGGTGCCGGCCGGCGTGGCGGGCGAGCTCTTCCTGGGCGGGATTGGCCTGGCGCGCGGCTACACGGGGCGCGCGGGCTTCACCGCCGAGCGCTTCCTTCCCAACCCGCACGGCGGGCCCGGCTCGCGCATCTACCGCACGGGTGACCTGGCGCGGTACGGCGTGGACGGGACGATCGAGCTGCTGGGCCGCATCGACCACCAGCTGAAGATCCGCGGCTTCCGCATCGAGCCGGGCGAGATCGAGACGGCCCTGCGCCGACATCCCGCGATCGCGCGCGCCGTGGCGGTGGCGTGGGCCGAGGGCGGCGAGAGCCGGCTGGTGGCGTACCTGGTTCCCGCGGAAGACGCCGCCGTTCCCGCGGCGGCCGAGCTGCGCGCGCTGCTGCGCGAGACGCTGCCCGACTACATGGTCCCCGCGGCGTTCGTCACGCTCGACCGGCTCCCGCTGTCGCCCAACGGCAAGGTCGACCGCGGGCAGCTCCCCGCGCCGCCGGCCGAGCCGATGCGCGCGGAGTACGTGGCCCCGCGCACCCCCGCCGAGGCGGCGCTGGCCGAGATCTGGGCCGAGGTGCTGGGGGCCGACGGCGTGGGCGCGGACGACGACTTCTTCGCGCTGGGCGGCCACTCCCTCTCTGCCGCGCGCGTGGCCGCGCGCGTGCGCGAGCGGATGGGCGTGCAACTGGCGCTGGGCGAGTTCTTCCGCGTGCCCACGCTGGGCGCGCTCGCCGCCGCCGTGGACGCGGCCGGCGCGGCCGGCGCGCCGCTGGCGCCGATCCCGGCCATCGGCGGGGACGGGCCCTTCGCGCTGGCGCCCGCGCAGCGGCGGCTGTGGCTGTGGCAGCAGATGAAACCCGCCGGCGCCGCGTACAACATCCCCGTCGCGCTGCGGCTGCGCGGGCCGGTGGACGCGGCCGTGCTGGAGCGCGCGCTGGGCGAGCTCGTCGCCCGGCACTCCGCGCTGCGCACCGTGTTCGCGGAGCCCGACGGCGAGCCGGTGCAGGTGATCGCCCCCGCCGCGCCGTTCGTCCTCCCCGTCGAAGATCTTTCCGCGGACGCGGGGGACGCTGCCCTGCGCGGGCGCCTGGCCGCCGAGGCCGCGCGCCCGTTCGACCTGGCCGCCGGTCCGCTCTTCCGCGCCCTGCTGCTGAAGACGGGTGATGAGGAGCACGTCCTTCTCCTAACCGTGCACCACGTGGTGTTCGACGGGTGGAGCACGCGGGTGCTGCTGCGCGAGCTGGCGGCGCTGTACGACGCGTTCGGCCGCGGCGAGCCCTCGCCGCTGGAACCGCTGCCGCTGCGCTACGCCGACTACGCGGCGTGGCACCGCGCGCGGGTGGCCGAGGTGGAGGAGGCGCAGCTGGCCTGGTGGCGCGACCACCTTGCCGGCGCCCCCGAGCTGCTGGAGCTGCCGCTGGACCGGCCGCGCCCCGCCGTGCAGAGCCACCGCGGCGCGCAGCACCCCGTCCGTCTCCCCGCGCCGCTAGTGGAGCGGACCCGGGCGCTGGCGCGCGGCGAGGGTGCCACGCTGCACATGGTGGTGCTGGCCGCGCTGAACGTGGTGCTGGCCCGCCACGCGCGCGCCGGCCGCGTGGTGATCGGCTCGGCCGCCGCCGGCCGTACGCACCCCGACACCGAGGCGCTGGCCGGCTTCTTCGTCAACACGCTTCCGATCCACGCGGACCTTTTGGGCGACCCGGACTTCCGCGCCTTCCTGCGGCAGGTGCGCGCGCGGACGCTGGACGCGTACGACCGGCAGGACGTGCCCTTCGACCGCCTGGTGGAGGCGTTCGCGCCCGGGCGCAGCCGCAGCCACGAGCCGCTGGTGCAGGTGGCGCTCGCCTGGCAGGAGGCGCCGGCGCGCGGCTTGTGCCTGGGCTCCACACCGGCCGAGCCCGTGCCCGTGGACCTCGGCACCGCGCAGTTCGACCTGACCTTCCTGCTGGACGAGGACGAGGCCGGCGTTTCGGGCGTGCTGGAGTACGCCACCGACCTGTTCGATGCCGCCACGGCCGAACGGATGGTGGCGCGCCTGCGCGTGGTGCTGGAGGCCGCCGTCGCCGCGCCCGGGCTGCCGCTCTCGCGCCTCCCGCTGATCGATGCCGGCGAGCGCGCGCGGGTGGAGGCGTGGGCCGGCACCGGCGAGCGCTTCGCCGTCACCGGCGGGCTGCACCAGCGCTTCGAAGCGCGCGCGGCCGAGCGTCCCACCGCCGTCGCCGTCACCTGCCAGGGCGAGTCGCTGACCTACGGCGAGCTGAACACGCGGGCCAACCGCCTGGCGCGGCGCCTCCGTGCGCTGGGCGTGGGCCCCGAATCGCGCGTGGGCCTGTGCGCGGAGCGGTCGCTGGCGCTGGTCGCCGGGGTGCTGGCGATCGTGAAGGCGGGCGCGGCGTACGTCCCGCTCGACCCCGCGTATCCCGCGGACCGCCTGGCCTTCATGGCGGAGGATTCGGGGATCCGCGTGCTCCTCGCCCAGTCCGCGCTGCGCGACCGCGTGGCCGTCGAGGGCGTCGAGATCGTGTCGCTGGAGGAGGTGCCCGCGGACGAGCTGGCGGAGGATCTCGGCATCCCCGTCTCGGCCGACAACCTGGCCTACGTCATCTACACCTCCGGGTCGACTGGCCGGCCCAAGGGCGTGGGGGTGACGCACGCCAACGTGCTGCGGCTGTTCGACTGCACGCAGGCGTCCTTCGGCTTCGGCGCGGCGGACGTGTGGACGCTGTTCCACTCCTACGCCTTCGACTTCTCCGTCTGGGAGATCTGGGGCGCGCTCCTCCACGGCAGCCGCCTGGTGGTGGTCCCCTGGGCGGTGTCGCGCGACCCGGCCGCGTTCCGCGATCTGCTGCGGCGCGACGGGGTGACGGTGCTGAACCAGACCCCCTCCGCCTTCCGCGCGCTGTGTGAGGCCGACGAGCGCGAGCCGGAGCCGCTGACCGCGCTGCGTACCGTCGTCTTCGGCGGCGAGGCGCTGAACTACCAGGCGCTGCGTGGATGGCTGGACCGCTACGGGCCCAGGCGCCCGCGGCTGGTGAACATGTACGGGATCACCGAGACCACCGTGCACGTCACCTGGCACACGGTGACCGGGCGCGAGCTGCGCGACCCCGCCGCCGGGAGCGGCGTCGGTATCGCCATCCCCGACCTGCGCGCGTACGTCCTCGATCCCGCCGGCAACCCGTGCCCGGCCGGCATCCCCGGCGAACTGCACGTGGGCGGCGCGGGGCTGGCGCGGGGCTATCTCGGCCGGCCCGGACTGACGGCGCAGCGCTTCGTCCCCGATCCGTTCTCGGGCGAGGCGGGGGCTCGACTCTACCGCTCGGGCGACTTGGCGCGGTGGAAGGCGGACGGGACGCTCGAATACCTCGGCCGCATCGACCAGCAGGTGAAGGTCCGCGGCTTCCGCATCGAGCTGGGCGAGATCGAATCCACGCTCCTCGCGCATCCTTCGGTCGCCGCCGCCGCCGTGATCGTGCGCGGCAAAGGCGAGGACGCCGCGCTGGTCGCCTACGTGGTCCCCAGCGGCGAGATGCCGCCGGCGGAGGCGCTGCGCGACGCGCTGAAGCGGGATCTCCCCGGGTACATGGTGCCCGCCGCGTTCGTGGCGATCGACCGCATCCCGCTCACCGCGAACGGGAAGCTCGACCGCAAGGCGCTGCCCGAGCCCGGGGACGCCGGCGAAGCGCGCGTGACCAGCCACGTGGAGCCGCGCACGCCGGTGGAAGCGGCGCTGGCGGAGATCTGGGCGCAGGTGCTGCGCCGCGACCGCGTAGGGGTGACGGACGACTTCTTCGCGCTGGGCGGGCATTCGCTGCTGGCCACGCGCGCCGTCACGCGCATCTCCCAGGCGCTGTCGGTGCAGCTGTCGGTGGCCGCGCTCTTCGACGCACCCACCATCGCCCAGCTGGCGGTGAAGGTGGAGGCGGCGCGGGCGGTGGAGCAGCCCGCGCCCGCGCCGCTGGTGCGCGCGGAAGCGGAGGGGGCCACGCCGCTCTCCTTCGCGCAGGAGCGGCTCTGGTTCCTGGACCGGCTGCAGCCGGGGAGCGCCTTCTACAACCACCCGCGCGCGCTGCGCATCGACGGTCCGCTGCACGTGGCGGCGCTGGAGCGCGCGCTGGGTGAGATCGTGCGCCGGCACGAGCCGCTGCGCACCACCTTCGCCGAGGCGGGCTACGCCCCGGTGCAGGTGGTGGCGCTCTTCGCCGGCGTCACGCTGGTGGTGGAGGAGGTGGCGGACGAGGCCGCGGCGCTCCGCCGCGCGGCTGAAGAGGCGGCGCGGCCGTTCGACCTGGCCACCGGCCCGCTCTTCCGCCCCACGCTCTGGCGCTGGGGGGGCGACGCGCACCTGCTGCTGGTGTGCATGCACCACGTGGTGACCGACGGGTGGAGCACCGGCATCCTCTACCGCGAGCTCGAGGCGCTGTACGCCGCCTTCCGCGACGGGGGCGAGTCGCCGCTGCCCGCGCCGCCGGTGCGCTACGCCGACTACGCCGCCTGGCAGCACGCGTGGCTGCGCGGCGACGCGCTGGAGCGGCAGCTGGCGTACTGGCGCCGACGGCTGGCCGACGCCCCCGCGCTGCTGGAGCTGCCGACCGACCATCCGCGCCCGGCGGTGCAGTCGTACGGCGGCGCCTACGAGCGGATCGACCTGCCGCCCGCGCTGCTGGAGCGGCTGCGCGCGCTGGGCCAGGGCCAGGGCGCCACGCTGTACATGGTCCTTCTCGCCGCCTTCCAGCTGCTGCTGGGGAGGTACGCCGGGGCCGACGACGTGGTGGTGGGCAGCCCCATCGCCGGGCGCACCCGCGCCGAGTTCGAGGAGCTGATCGGCTTCTTCGTCAACACGCTGGTGCTGCGCGCCGACCTCTCGGGCGATCCGGACTTCGCCGAGGTGCTGCGCCGCGTGCGCGCCGCCACCCTGGGCGCCTACGAGCACCAGGACGTTCCCTTCGAGCGGCTGGTGGAAGAGCTGGCGCCCGAGCGCTCGCTGGGCCACTCGCCGCTCTTCCAGGTGATGTTCTCGCTGGAAGAGGGCGCGCCCCCCGCGCTGCGGCTGGACGGCGCGCGGGTGCGCGAGATCGCGTGGGACTCCGAGACGGTGCGCTTCGACCTGGCGCTGACGGTGGAGGCCGGCGACCACGGCTTCGGCGCCGAGGCCGCGTTCCGCACCGACCTGTTCGAGCGCGCCACCATCCGCCGCATGCTGGGCCACTTGGCCCGCGTGCTGGAGCAGGTGGCGGACGACCCGTCGCGCCGCGCCTCGGCGCTGGAGCTGATGGGGGATGAGGAGCGCGGCGGCGTGCTGGCGTGGAGCCACACGGTCGCGGCGTACCCCACGGGCCCCATCCACCCGCTGATCGAAGCCCGGGCCGCCGCCACGCCGGACGCGCTCGCCGTGGTGCACGAGGGCGAGCGGCTGACCTACGCGCAGGTGAACGGCACCGCGAATCGGCTCGCGCGCGAGCTGCGCGACCGCGGGATCGGCCGTGGAGCCTGCGTGCCGGTGCTGATGGAGCGCGGCGCGATGGTGCCGGTGGCGATGCTGGCCGCGGTGAAGGCCGGCGCCGCCTTTGTCCCGCTGGACCCCAAGTGGCCCGACGAGCGGCTGCACGCCGCGCTCGACGACCTGGGCGCCGCGCTGGTGATTGCCGCGGGCGACACGGCCGCGCGCGCCGGGTCGCTCGGCCGGGCGGTGCTGGTGGCGTCGGTTGATGGCGAGCCGGCGGCGGACCTGGGGATCGAGGTGGGGGCGGCGGACCCGATCTACGCCATCTACACCTCGGGATCCACCGGAAAGCCCAAGGCGGCGGTGGTGGCGCACGCGGGGATCGCCAACCGCTTCCACTGGATGAGCGAGCGCTTTGGCGCGGACTCCGCTCAATGCGTGCTGCAGACCACGCGGCACGTGTACGACAGCGCCGTGTGGCAGCTGCTGTGGCCGCTGGTGCACGGCGGCCGCACCGTGGTGCCGCGCGACGGCGGCGAGGCCGATGCGGCGTACCTGGTCGACCGCATCGAGGGCGAGGGGGTGACGATGACGGACTTCGTCCCCTCGGTGTTCAACACGCTGGTCCCCGAGCTGGCGGCGGACCCCGGCGCGCGGGCGCGGCTGGCGTCGCTGCGCACGGTGGTGGTGGGGGGCGAGCAGATCACCCCCGAGACCACGTACCGCTTCATGGCCTGCTTCCCCGGCGTGGCCGTGATCAACCTGTACGGCCCTACCGAGTGCGCCATCGGCTCCATCTGCCACCAGGTGACGGGGGATGAGGGCGGCCGCATCCCCATCGGCACCGCCATCCCTAACACCGGCGCGCTGATCCTAGACGCCGGCGGCCGGCCGTGCCTCGTGGGCGTGCCCGGCGAGATCCATCTCTCCGGCCGGTGCGTGGGGCTGGGCTACCTGAACGACCCGCGCAAGACGGCGGCGGCGTTCGTCCCCGACCCGTACTCCCCCCTCCCCGGCGCGCGGATGTACCGCACGGGCGACCTGGCGCGCCACCGGGCGGACGGGAGCATCGACTACCTGGGGCGGCGTGACCACCAGGTGAAGATCCGCGGCTTCCGCATCGAGCCGGGCGAGATCGAGGCCGCCCTCCGCCGGCTGGACGGCGTGCGCGACTGCGCCGTGATCGCGCAGGACGACGCCCGCGGCGAAAAGCGGCTGGTGGCCTACGTGGTGGGTGGCGGCGCGGCGGACGAGCTGCGCGCCGGGCTGAAGGCGCGGCTCCCGGAGTACATGGTCCCCGCCGCGTTCGTGGCGCTGGACGCGCTGCCGCTTACCGCCAACGGCAAGCTCGACCGCAAGGCGCTCCCCGCGCCCGACGAGGCCGAGGAGAGCGCGCGCTATGCCGCGCCGCGCACGCCGGTGGAGCAGGTGCTGGCCGGCGCCTGGGCAACGGTGCTGGGCCGCGAGCGCGTGGGGATCCACGACGGCTTCTTCGAGCTGGGCGGCCACTCGCTGCTGGCCACGCGGGTGATCTCGCGGGTGCGCCAGCTGTTCGGGGTGGAGGTGCCGCTGCGCGCGCTGTTCGAGGCGCCCACCGTGGCCGAGCTGGCCGAACGGGTGGAGGCGCTGCGCCGGCTCGACCTGCCGCAGCTGCCGCCGGTGCTCCCCGTCGCCCGCGACCGCGCGGTCCCGCTTTCCTTCGCGCAGGAGCGGCTCTGGTTCCTGGACCGGCTGCAGCCCGGAAGCGCGCTGTACAACGTTCCCGACGCCCTGCGGCTGTCCGGCGCGCTCGACGTCGACGCGCTGGAGCGCGCGCTGGGCGAGATCGTGCGCCGCCACGAGGCGCTGCGCACGGTCTTCCGCGAGCTGGACGGCGGGCCGGTGCAGGTGATTGCGCCGTTCGAAGGCTTCTCGCTGCCGGTGGAGGACCTGTCCACCCTCGACGCCACGTCGCGCGCGGCGATCGCCAAGCGCCGCGTGGACGCGGAGGCTGTGTTCCCCTTCGACCTGTCGGCGGGGCCGCTCTTCCGCGCCAGGCTGATCCGGCTGGGCGACGAGGAGCACCTGCTCCTGCTGTCGATGCACCACACGGTGAGCGACGGGTGGAGCTCGGGGCTCCTGCGCCACGAGCTGTCGGTCCTCTACACCGCCTTCTGTGACGGCCGTCCCTCGCCGCTGGCCGACCTGCCGGTGCAGTACGCCGACTACGTGGTGTGGCAGCGCGGCCAGCTGCGCGGCGAGGTGCTGGAGCGGCAGCTGGCATACTGGCGCGAGCGGCTGGCCGGCGCCCCCACGCTGCTGGAGCTGCCCACCGACCGGCCGCGCCCCGCGGTGCAGACGTACCGCGGCGCCGGCGAGGCCTTCGAGCTTTCCGCCGAGCTGTCGGCGCGGCTCGAGGCGCTGGCGCGGGCCGAGGGCGCCACGCTGTACATGGTGCTCTTGGGCGCGTACCAAGCGCTGCTCGCCCGCTACAGCCGCGGTGACGACGTGGTGGTGGGGAGCCCCGCCGCCGGCCGCACCCGCGGCGAGGTGGAGGAGCTGATCGGCTTCTTCGTCCACACGCTGGTGCTGCGGACCTCCCTCTCGGGCGACCCCTCGTTCCGCGACGTGCTGGCGCGCGTGCGCGAAGCCACGCTGGGCGCCTACGAGCACCAGGACGTGCCCTTCGAGAACCTGGTGGAGGCGCTGCAGCCCGAGCGCTCGCTGGGGCACAACCCGCTCTTCCAAGCCTTCTTCGCGCTCCCCGACGTTCCGGGCGCGGACCCGTCGCTCCCCGGGCTGACGGTGGGTGACGTGGCGGCCGACATCCCCACCTCCAAGTTCGACCTCTCGCTCTTCTTCACGCAGAGCCCCGGCGGCCTGCGCGGCTACATCGAGTACGCCACCGACCTGTTCGACGCGGCCACGGTGCGGCGCTTTGCCGCCCACCTCGAAGTGCTGCTCGAAGCCGTGGCGGCCGATCCCGCGCGCCCGCTTTCGTCGCTGCCGATCGTCACGCGCGACGAGCGCGAGACCATCGTGCGCACCTGGGCCGGCGCGGGCGCGGCGTTCCCCGTCACCGGTGGGCTGCACCAGCGCTTCGAGGCGTGCGCCGCCGCCCGTCCCGACGCCGTCGCCGTCACCTGCGATGGCGAGGCGCTGAAGTACGGCGAGCTGAACGCGCGGGCCAACCGCCTGGCGCGGCGCCTCCGCGCGCTCGGCGTCCGCCCCGAATCGCGCGTCGGGCTCTGCGCGGAGCGGTCGCTGGAACTGGTGGTGGGCGTGCTGGCGATCGTGAAGGCGGGCGCCGCATACGTCCCGCTCGACCCCGCGTATCCCGCGGACCGCCTGGCCTACATGGCGGAGGATTCGGGGATTCGCGTGCTCCTCGCCCAGTCCGCGCTGCGCGACCGGGTGAGCGTGGACGGCATCGAGGTCGTCGCGCTGGAGGACGTCCCCGCGGACGAGCTGCCGGAGGATCTCGGCATCCCCGTCTCGGCGGACAACCTAGCCTACGTGATCTACACCTCCGGCTCCACCGGCCGGCCCAAGGGCGTGGGGGTGACGCAGGGGAACGTGCTACGGCTGTTCGACTCCACGCAGTCGTCGTTCGGCTTCGGCGCGGCGGACGTGTGGACGCTCTTCCACTCCTACGCCTTCGACTTCTCCGTCTGGGAGATCTGGGGCGCGCTCCTCCACGGCGGCCGTCTCGTGGTCGTTCCGTGGACGGTGTCGCGTGATCCGGCTGCCTTCCGCGAGCTGCTGCGGAGCGAGCGGGTGACGGTGCTGAACCAGACCCCCTCCGCCTTCCGCGCGCTGTGCGAGGCGGACGAGCGCGAGCCGGAGCCGCTGACCGCGCTGCGGACCGTGGTCTTCGGCGGCGAGGCGCTGAACTACCAGGCGCTGCGTGGATGGCTGGACCGCTACGGGCCCAGGCGCCCGCGGCTGGTGAACATGTACGGGATCACGGAGACCACCGTCCACGTGACCTGGCACACCGTCACCGGCGCGGAGCTTCGCATCGCCGGCGCCGGGAGCGGGGTGGGCACCGCGATCCCGGACCTGCGCGCGTACATCCTCGACCCCGCCGGAAACCCGTGCCCGGCCGGCGTTCCCGGCGAGCTGCACGTGGGCGGCGCGGGGCTGGCGCGCGGCTATCTCGGCCGCCCCGGACTGACGGCGCAGCGCTTCGTCCCCGATCCGTTCTCGGGGGATGCCGGCGCGCGACTTTACCGCTCGGGCGACCTGGCCCGGTGGAAGGCGGACGGGACGCTCGAATACCTGGGCCGCATCGACCAGCAGGTGAAGGTCCGCGGCTTCCGCATCGAGTTGGGCGAGATCGAATCCACGCTCCTCGCGCATCCCTCGGTCGCCGCCGCCGCCGTGATCGTGCGCGGCGAAGGCGAGGACGCCGCGCTGGTCGCCTACGTGGTTCCCAACGGCGAGATGCTGGGCGCGGGCGAGCTGCGCGACGCGCTGAGGCGGCACCTTCCCGAGTACATGGTGCCGGCCGCGTTCGTGGCGATGGACCGCATCCCCCTCACCGCCAACGGGAAGCTGGACCGCCGCGCGCTGCCGGAGCCGGACGCGGCCGGATCGTCGATCGGCGACGGCTACCTCGCGCCGCGCACGCCGGTGGAGGAGGTGCTGGCCGCCATCTGGTGCGAGGTGCTGGGCGCCGGGCGCATCGGCACGCTGGACGACTTCTTCGAGCTGGGCGGGCACTCGCTCCGCGCCACGCAGGTGGTCGCGCGCATCCGCGAAACGTTCGGCGTGGGGCTGCCGCTGCGCGCGTTCTTCGAAGGGCCCACCGTGGCCGAGCTCGCCGCGCGCGTGGAAGCGCTGCGCCGCGTGGGCGCGCCGGTGCTGCCCCCCGTGGTGGCCACGGAGCGCGCGGAGGCGGTGCCGCTCTCCTTCGGCCAGGAGCGGCTGTGGTTCCTGGACCGCCTGAGCCCGGGGACGGCCGTCTACAACCACCCGGTGGCGCTGCGCATCCACGGCGCGCTGAACGTGCCGGCGCTGGAGCGCGCGCTGGGCGAGCTGGTCCGCCGCCACCATTCGCTCCGCACCACCTTCGCCGAGCGCGACGGCGGCCCGGTGCAGGTCGTCGCGCCGTTCGGCGGCTTCACGCTCCCGGTGGAACCTGTCGCCGGCGAGGCGGAGGCCGCGCGCCGGGCGGGCGAAGAGGCCGCGCGTCCCTTCGACCTCACCGCCGGTCCGCTCTTCCGGCCGCGGCTGCTGGCGATCGGGAACGACGCGCACGTCCTGCTCCTCTGCATGCACCACGTGGTGGCGGACGGGTGGAGCCTGGGCGTGCTCTTCCGCGAGCTGCACGACCTGTACGCCGCGTATCGCGACGGCGCGGACTCGCCGCTGGCCGAGCCCGCGCTGCAGTACGCCGACCACGCCGCCTGGCAGCGCACGTACCTGCGGGGCGACGTGCTGGACCGGCAGGTGGCGTGGTGGAAGGAGCGGCTGGCCGGCGCCCCCGCGCTGATCGAGCTCCCCACCGACCGCCCGCGCCGCGCCGTGCAGAGCTACCGCGGCGCGTGGGAGCCGGTGGAGATCCCGGCCGGTCTCATGGCCCGCCTCGAGGCGCTGGGCCGCGGCGAAGGCGCCACGCCGTTCATGGTGCTGCTGGGCGCGTGGCAGATGCTGCTGGCGCGCTACGCCGGGACGGACGACGTGGTGGTGGGCACCACCATCGCCGGGCGCACGCGGCGCGAGACGGAAGCGCTGGTGGGCCTGTTCATGAACACGCTGGCGCTGCGGGCCGACCTCTCCGGCGACCCGGCGTACCGCGAGGTGCTGCGCCGCGTCCGCCGCACCACGCTCGACGCCTACGACCACCAGGACGTGCCGTTCGAGCGGCTGGTGGCCGAGCTGCGCCCCGAGCGCACGCTGAGCCACGCGCCGCTCTTCCAGGTGCTGTTCGAGCTGCACAACACCGAGGGCCTGGCCGCGCCGGTGCTCCCCGGCCTCGCCGTCCGCCACGTGGACGCCGACACCTCCACCTCCAAGTACGACCTGACGCTGGCGCTGGTGCCCGGCGCGGACGGCGTGACCGGCTCGCTCACCTACAGCGCCGAGCTGTGGAGCGCCGAAACGATCCGCCGGATGCTGCAGCACTACCGCCGCGTGCTGGAAGAGGTGGCCGCCAACGCCGACGTGCGCCTCTCTCGCCTGGCGCTGATCGGCGCGGGCGAGCGCGCGTGGGTGGTGGATGAATGGAACCGCACCGGCGCGCCGTATCCCGCCGACCGCTGCATCCACCAGCTCTTCGAGGCCCGGGCCGCCGCCACGCCGCACGCCGTCGCCGTCACCTTCGGGGACCTCGCGGTGACGTACCGCGAGCTGGACGAGCGGGCGAACCGCCTGGCCCACCACCTGGTCGGCATCGGCATTGGACCCGAGGTGCGCGTGGGGCTGTGCCTGGAGCGCGGGCCGGAGCTGATGGCGGCGATCCTGGGGGTGATGAAGGCCGGCGGCGCCTACGTCCCCGTCGACCCCGCGCACCCGGCCGAGCGCATCGGCTACGTGATGGACGATTCCGGCGTGGCCGCGGTGGTCACGCAGGACTCGCTGCGCCCCTCGCTCCCGCTCCCCGCCGCCGTCCGCGTGGTGTCGGTGGACGGCGACGCGGCGGCGATCGCGGCCGAGCCCGCCGACGCGCCGCGGACCGGGGTGACGGCCGAGAACCTGTGCTATGTGATCTACACCTCCGGGAGCACGGGGCGCCCCAAGGGCGTGGCGATGCACCACCGCGGCGTCTGCAACTACATCGACTGGGGGATCCGCTTCTACGGCGCGGACCGGGGCGAGGGCGCGCCCGTGTTCTCTTCGATGGCGGTGGACCTCACCATCACCAACCTCCTTCCGCTCTTCGCCGGGCGGCCGGTGCGCTTCCTTCCCGAGCAGAACCCGGTGGAGGCGCTCGCCGAAGTGCTGCGCGAAAAGCCCGGCTTCGGGCTGATCAAGATCACCCCCATCCACCTCGGCCTGCTCACGCCGCTGCTCACGCCCGAACAGGCGCGGGCCGCGGCCAGCACGCTGGTGATCGGCGCCGACTTCCTGGCCGCCGAGCAGACGCTGTGGTGGCAGGACAACGCGCCCGGGGTGGTGCTGATGAACGAATACGGCCCCACCGAGACGGTGGTCGGATGCTCGGCGTACGTGCTCCCCCGGGGGACACATCGCGCCGGTGCCGTCCCGGTGGGGCACCCGATCCAGAACCTGCGCTTCTACCTGCTGGACGCGCATGGCGAGCCGGTGCCGGTGGGGCTCCCCGGCGAGCTGTACATCGGCGGGGCGGGGGTGGCGCGCGGCTACCTGGGCCGCCCGGCGCTCACCGCCGAGAAGTTCGTCCCCGACCCGTTCGCGGAAGCCGGCGCGCGGATGTACCGCACCGGTGACCGCGCGCGTTGGCTGGCGGACGGCAACCTCCTGATCCTGGGCCGCACCGACAACCAGGTGAAGATCCGCGGCTACCGCGTGGAGCTGGGCGAGATCGAGGCCGCGCTCCGCCGCCACCCGTCCGTCTCCGCCGCGCTGGTGGTGGTCCGC
>DASQLJ010000228.1:0-2296 GCA_035630095.1 Longimicrobium sp. | reverse complement strand
CGTGGCGCCGCGCACGCCGACCGAGGAGGTGCTGGCGGAGATCTGGGCGGAGACGCTGCGGCTGGAGCGGGTGGGGGTGACGGAGAGCTTCTTCGAGCTGGGGGGCCACTCGCTGCTGGCCACGCGCGTGGTCTCGCGGGTCCGCGCGGTGTTCGGGGTGGAGGTGCCGCTGCGGGCGCTCTTCGAGGGACGCACGGTGGCGGAGATGGCCGGGCGCGTAGACTCTGCCCTGGAAGTGATGGACGCCGAGCTCGCCCGGGTGGACCCGGACGAGATGGCGAAGCTGCTCGCGCTCCTCCGCGAGTCCACCGTCGCATGACCTCCCACTTTCCCCACGCGCTCCGCATCGAACGGGACGGTTCACCGACACTGCGGGTGAGCGGCCGGCCCGCCGGCGCGCCCGGCCGCCCCCGCCGCGCGGAATCCACCCGCGGCATCGACGTCTTTCCTCGTCCGGCCGCTTCGCCGGGCGCGAGGGGATCCGCGCGCGTTCCGCACACCCGATTCACCGTCGTCCCCAGGTCATGAACTCCGTCGCGACGCTCACCGAACTGACACCGGCCCAGCGCCGGGAGCTCCTGAAGATGGCGCGGGCCCGCAGCCTGGTGGGGAACCGGTCGGAGCTTCCGCCGATCGAGCCCGCCGCCCGGGATGGCCGGCTGCCGCTGTCGTTCGCGCAGGAGCGGCTCTGGTTCATCGACCGGCTGGAGCCGGGAAGCGCCGTCTACAACCTCTCCGCGGCATTGCGCCTGGGGGGTGCCCTGGACGGGGCGGCGCTGGAGCGGAGCTTGAGCGAGATCGTGCGGCGTCACGAGGCGCTGCGGACGGTCTTCGCCGAGGCGGACGGCTCGCCGGTGCAGGTGATCGCGCCCTTCGTCGGGTTCTCCCTGCCGGTGGAGGACCTGTCGGAGCTGGGCGCGGCCGATCGCGAGGCGGCGCTCAGGCGGCGCGCCGGCGAGGAGGCGCGGCGGCCCTTCGACCTCGCGGCGGGGCCGCTCTTCCGAGCGGCGCTGCTGCGCCTGGGCGCCGAGGATCACGTGCTGCTGCTCTCGATGCACCACGTCGTCAGCGACGGGTGGAGCATGGGGGTGCTCTCCCGCGAGTGCTCGGTGCTGTACGCGGCGTACCGCGAGGGGCGCGAGTCGCCGCTGCCGGAGCTGGCGGTGCAGTACGCCGACTACGCGGTGTGGCAGCGCGAGCAGCTGGCGGGCGAGGTGCTGGAGCGGCAGCTCTCGTACTGGCGGGAGCGCCTGGCGGACGCACCCGCGCTGCTGGAGCTGCCCACGGACCATCCCCGCCCGGCCGTGCGGACGTTCCGGGGGGCGAACGAGCGCGTCCAGCTCCCGGCGGAGGTGCTGGAGAGGCTGCGCGCGCTGGGCCGGCAGGAGGGAGCGTCGCTGTACATGGTGGTGCTCTCCGCCTTCCAGGTGCTGCTGTCGAAGTACAGCGGGAGCGAGGACATCGTCGTGGGGAGCCCCATCGCGGGGCGCACGCGCGGAGAGGTGGAGGGGCTGATCGGCTTCTTCGTGAACACGCTGGTGCTGCGCACCGACGTGTCCGGAGATCCGAGCTTCCGTGAGCTGCTGGGGCGGGTACGCGAGGTGACGCTGGGCGCGTACGAGCACCAGGAGGTGCCCTTCGAGAAGCTCGTGGCCGAGCTGCAGCCGGAGCGCAGCTCGAGCCACTCGCCGCTCTTCCAGGTGGCGTTCACGCTGGACAACGCCCAAGGCACGGGCGGCGGGCTCGCGGGGCTGAGCGTGCAGGGAGTGGGAACGGAGTTCGAGGTCGCCAAGTTCGACCTGTCTCTGACCCTGACGGAGACCGCCCAGGCGCTGCGCGGCGGACTGAACTACAGCACGGACCTCTTCGAGCGCGGCACGGCCGAACGGATGCTCGGCCACCTGGCCCGGGTGCTGGAGCAGGTCGCCGCCGACGCGGACGTGTCCCTCTCACGGCTGGCGCTCACCGGGCCGGAGGAGCGTGCCCGGGTCGTCGTGGAGTGGAACCGTACGGAGCGGCCGTACCCGCGGGGCGTGTGCGTCCACGAGCTGTTCGAGGCGAGGGTGCGGGAGCGGCCCGGTGCCGCGGCGCTGGTCTGGGGCGAGGCGTCGCTGACCTACCGGGAGCTGGACGCGCGCGCCAACCGGCTGGCGCACCACCTCGTCCGGCTGGGCGTGGGCCCCGATGCTCGCGTGGGGGTGCTGCTGGAGCGGAGCGCGGAGCTGATCGTCGCGCTCCTGGCCGTGCTGAAGGCGGGCGGCTGCTACGTGCCGCTGGACCCGGGCTATCCGGCCGA
>DASQLJ010000227.1:0-8345 GCA_035630095.1 Longimicrobium sp. | reverse complement strand
GCCCCGGCGGGCTGATCGCGGCCGAGGGCGTGCTCCCGCCGCGCGGCAACGCCGACTTCCGCCTGCAGCTCCAGGGGGTCGACCTGGCCGAGGCGCGCCGCGTCTTCCCCGCCCTTCCCGACGCGCGCGGCACGCTCACGCTGGACGCGACGATCCAGGGGCAGGTGAACGACCCCCGGCTGCACATCGACGCGCGGGTGGATTCGCTGCGCTACGGCGGCGTCACCTCCGACTCGCTGCAGGTGCACGCCGACTACGCGGCGGGGCGGATGACGGTGAACGGCGGCGTGCGCGTGGCCGGCCGCGAGGTGGTGAACGCCGTGGCCAGCATCCCCATGCGGCTGTCGCTGGGCGGGATCGTGCCCGGGCTGGAGCTGCTGCGCGACCAGCCGCTCTCCGCCACCCTCACCGCCGACTCGGTGCCGCTGGGGCTGATCACGCAGAGCTTCCCCACCTACCTGGAGGACGGCGCCGGGGTGATGCGCGCCCGGGTGGTGGTGGGCGGCACCCCCGCGCGCCCCACCGTGAACGGCGACGCGGTGCTGCAGGACGGCGAGATCACGGTGACCAGGCTGGGCGCGCGCTGGACGCGGATGAACGGGCGCCTCTCGATGCACGGCGACACCATCCGCGTGGACTCGCTGACCGCGCACACCGGCAGCGACGGCCGCGCCCTGGTGAACGGCACCGTGCTCCTGGACGACGGCGCGCACCCGCGCATCGACCTGGCGGTGTCGCTGGACGACTTCCAGGTGGCCGAGAACCGCGACCTGGCCGACATCCAGTCGAACGCGCGCGTGCGGCTCTCCGGCCGCGTTCCCAACGTGGTGGTGACGGGGTCGGTGGAGATCGAGGACGGCACCATCTACATCCCCTCGATCAACGCCGCCGCCGAGGCCGACATCGTGGACGCCGACGTGGGCGCGCTGGGCGCCGACACGGTCTCGGCGCCCACCACGGCGCAGGCGCTGATGGGGGCGCTGATCCCGCGCGAGCTGCGCATCCTGGTGGGCGAGAGCGTGTGGCTGCAGTCGCCCGACGCGCGCATCCAGATCCGCGGCGAGCTGACGGTGAACCGCCCTCCGGGGACCGAGACCAACCTGATCTACGGCGAGCTCGACGCGGTACGCGGCAGCTACACGGTGGAGTTCCCGCTCATCCGGCGGCAGTTCGACATCGTGCAGGGCGCGGTGCGCTTCTACGGCACCCCCGAGCTGAACCCGTCGCTCGACATCACCGCCGCCTACCGGGTGCGCGGCGGCACCAGCGACCAGCCGCTGAACGTGCTGGTGCACCTCACCGGCACCCTCGAGCAGCCGCAGGTGGAGCTCTCCACCGACAACCGGGTGCCGCTGTCGCAGAGCGAGCTGGCCTCGCTGCTCCTCTTCGGCCGCACCAGCGCCCAGGCGGCGGGCCCCGAGGAGCTGCTGAGCGGGCTGGTGCTGCAGGAGGCGCTGGCCAACCTGATCGTGGGGCAGATCGAGAGCGCGCTGGTGAACACCGGCTTCGTCGACTTCGTGCGGGTGCGCACCAGCACCGCCACGGGCTCGGCGGCGGGCGGCGCGGGCGGCGCCGCCTACGGCCTGGGCTTCCTGGGCGCGCTGACGGTGGAGATCGGCAAGGAGGTCGTCTCGAACGTCTACCTGACGGGCGAGATCGTGAACGTGCTCTCGCAGCCGCAGCTCGGCGTGGGCGTCGACTGGCAGATCTCGCCCACGCTCAGCCTGCGCGGCGCCTGGGAGCCGGTCACGCGCGACCCGCTGGTGCGCAACCTCTTCCGCCTCAAGCGGCAGGTGACGGTGGACCTGCGGCGGCGGTGGGAATACGGCAGGCCCAACGTGAGGCCGCGCGCCCCGCCGCGGCGCGACCCCGAGCAGACGCCCCCGGCGCAGCCGTCCACCCCCACCGGCCAGCCGCCGCCCACCCCGCCCGGCGGGGACGGCGGCGCCCGCGACGAGGACGACGACACCGAAGGCTAGCGAACGGCCCGCCCCTCTCTCTGGGGGCGGGCCGCTTGCTTAGGCCGGGATCGCTGAGGAGTCATACGGATGGCAAAAAATCGGTGCCGGACCCGTTGACGGAAGAAACGGATGCGGGCGTGTCCCTCCGCTGCGCTCCGGGCCGGGCTTCGCGCGCCGTAGGCAACGATACCGCCGTTGCCAACGGCGCCGAGCCGCCGTCGCGCCATGGCCCTGCTCGTTTCCGCGACGATGACGCGGGCGCGTCGGCGTCTCGGCCCTGCGGGCGCGAATCCCTCACGCAACCACCCGTCGCGAAACGGACTTCGTGGGATGCGTATCATATGGATCCGATATCGGCGGAGGATGTGCCCGTCGCGTGATGCTTGTCACCGAACGCCGCGCCGCGCATCGTTCGGCGTGGCGCTTCCCTCCCACTTCACGGTCGATTGGAGGAACGATGGCGATCCGGATCCAGGGGCTCTGCGCGTTCCTCGAGGTTTTCGACATGCCGACCTCGATCCGCTTCTACCGCGACCTGCTGGGGTTCGAGGTCGTCCAGAAGTCGCACGAGGGAGAGGACTTCTCGTGGGCGCTGCTCCGCCACGGCGACGCGGAGCTGATGCTGAACACCGCGTACGACGACGGCGCGCGGCCCCCCGCGCCCGACCGCGCCCGCATCGCCCATCACCGCGACACGGCGCTTTTCATGGGATGCGAAGACCTCGACTCCGCCGCCCGGTACCTGCGCACGCACGGGCTGGAGGTGGACGGGCCGACCGTGCAGGCGTACGGGATGAAGCAGGTCTACTTCCTCGATCCCGACGGCTACAACCTGTGCCTCCAGTGGCCGGCGGATGTCACCGCCGGAGCCTGACCACGGCGCGATCTGGTGACAACACGCGGGAGAGGGCGGCGACCTCCTGGGCGTTCCTTCTCTGCCGTGCCTGCGCCGAGTAGTTGGAGGCGTCGTTCAGCTTCTTGAGGAGCCGACCGAAGCGGTTCACGTCGGCCTCGCTCTCCCAGCGCAGCTCGTTTCCCCCGGCATGGTGCACTCGCGGGTCCATGCGCACCGCCTCGCGGTGGATCTCCAGCATCGCGTTCGCCTCCCACGCGTCATCCCGCGCCATGACCCCGAAATCGCGCGGGAAGATGCCGCGGATCGCTTCGGCGGACATCCCCGACTCCCGCGCCAGGGCCGCGGCGCGCCCACCCATCCAGGCGGCGGAGGTCTTCTCGAACTCCTCGATCGCCGCGACGCGGTGCTCCAGGTACCTCCCCACCTCGGGGTAGCTGCGCGCGTTCGCCCAGTAGCGCGGCGTTCCCCACGCTTCCGGCCGCTTCCCCGCCACGCCGTGCCGCTGCAGAACTTCGCGCTCCCATCGGTCGCGATCCACCAGCATCCGGCTGACCACCCACATCCGCTTCGCCCGCTCGGATTTGGGCGCCGGCCCGCTCTCGGGGAGCGGGGCGTTGGCCGCGGTGTCCTGCAGCCACGCGCTCACCTTGACGATGTGGTCCCGTTCCCGCGCCACCTCCGCCGCTTCCGCCTCGCGCTGGTCTACCTGCCTCGACAGACGGAAGAGGAAGAGCGCGATCAGGGCGCAGAAGCCCACGAGGGCCACCCATCCGAGGACGGTCACCCAGCCGGCGCGCTCCGGCTGCTCCGGCGGGCGGGGCGGCGGCGGCCGGTACGCCGCGTCGGGGACGGGTCCCAGCCGGGCGCCGCATTTGGGGCATGCCTGGGAATAGGCGGGCACGACGGTGCCGCACTGGCGGCAGGCGGACAGTGTCATCGTGAGGAAAGACGTGCGTTGTGAAGCGGAAACCACGGGGGCGCCGACAGCGCGGCGCTCGTGAACGACGGAACGAGGAGATCTGCGGGGAGAAAGCTGTAACAGAAGGCTGTCGGCGTCCAGCGCCCGGGGACGAATCGCTGGCCAGGCCTCAGGCGTTGTCACCGGCGAGCAACGACTGGAGCCGGTCGAGGTTCTCCTCGTTGGCGGTGTCGGTGATGCGGCGCATCTTCGCGGCGACTTCGGGGCTCTCGAACTCCTGGACCCAGGCCAGGCGGGTTTCGTCGCCCTCCGCGGTCAGCGTCACCGTCAGCCTGTACCACGGGTTGACGACGTGCTCGACGACGATCCTGGTGTCCGGCTCGATCTCCTGGAAGACGCTCTCATTGTTGTAGTTGGCGCCGTTCGGGCCGTGCATCACGAAGACCCACCGGCCGCCGGGCGTGAACTCGAACCGCTCGAACGTGTTCGTGAAGCCGCTCGGCCCCCACCACTGCGCCAGCCGATCCGGCTGCTCGAACGCGGCGAACACCTCGCGCGGGCTGGCTGACAACAGCCGCTCGGTGCTGACGGCAGCAGTCGAGTCGCTCGCTTCGGACATCGGCAAATCCTTCTGACAAAAGATGGGGGATGGATCATCCGGCGAAGAGGGTACTCCGGGGCGTTTCCGCTGTCAACGCAGAAAATCGTATCCGAGACCCTCACCCAACCCAGGCGGCTCGCGCGATCATGATCAACCCTGCGCCGATGATGATGACGCCCGTGGCCCGCGCGACTCGCGTACCGGCCGGCGCGAGCCGCTCGACCGTGATCGCTGCGGCGACGACGGCCATCACGCGCAGGTCCATGATACCCATCACCAGCAGGATCGCCATCAGCCCACCGCTCGACTGAGCGCAGTGGAGGCGGACGTGCAGCCCGTGCCGCCACGCCGTGCCTGCGTCGGCTGACAGTGCAGGACCGCGCCCGGGCACCTCGCGGCAGCAGGCGAGATGATGCGCCTTCCACGCGGTGAGCTGGAGCGCGCCGGCGGCCATGACCACCACGCCAGCCGCGACGGGTACGCCGCGCGCCAAAGCCGGCTGCTGCATCACCATCCCCGCGAGCGCTGCGCCGAGGGGAAAGACCGCCATCCCGACCACCGTCCACACGAAGAAGTAGCCGATACCCACCAGCGCCGTCACCCAACCGGGACGCGGCTCGCCCGTCCCGGCGACGGCTTGGCGGTACCGCCACAGCACCGGGACGACGGAGGGCAGCATCATCGCCACCATCATCACGACCCACATGGCGAGGAACGATCCCGCGGCGCCAGGCCACGTCTGTCCCGGCATCCGCATCCACGCCATCCCCATAGTCCCGCCGCCGGGCATCGGCATCCCGCCCATCGCGGACATGGACGCGCACCACGCGACCGTCGCCGCCGCGCTGGCCGCGAAGAGCAGCGCCGACACGCCGAAGAAGGTGCCACGCGAGGCTCCTCCGGACGCCGTGCGCCGAGGGATCGTCCCTCCCCCGGCTCCGCCAGCGACATCCATCGTACGCCTCAGCGGTTGCCGTACTCGTCGTTGCGGCGCCACCAGAGGCCGGTTTCGTTGCGGCCCAGCGGGGCGCGGTCGAGCCACTGGTACATGCCCCAGAGGCCGTCCAGCCCGCGCGCGTAGGTGGAATAGGTGTGGTAGATCACGCCGTCCTCCATGATGAACGCGCTCATCCCCGGCCTCTCGCGCGAGTACGTGGGCGTGTCGGTGCCCGTCATCGCCGCGTTGTCGTCGGTGGGATTTGTCGGTGCGCCGTCGTCCCCCTCCAGGATCTTCCCCCATCCGCCCTGCTTCAGCGGCGGCTCGCGGCGGTAGTTGTACTCGATGCCGCCCTCGCGCTGCTGCGCCTCGGTGAACGAGACGTTGAAGTCGTAGTTGAACTCGGTGCCGACGGAGGACGCCCAGGGAAACGACCATCCCATCCGCTGCTTGTAGGCCTGTATCTTCGCCAGCGGCGCGCGCGACACCGCGGCCAGCGTGACGTCGTGGTGCGCCAGGTGAATGCCGAAGCCGTTGAACCCGTCGGCGATCGTCGAGCACGTCGCGCAGCCGCCCGTGTACTCGGGGCCGAACATGAAGTGATAGATCAGGAGCTGCGACCGTCCGCGGAAGCGGTCCGCCAGCGAGGCGCTCCCTTCCTCGGTGTCGAACCGGTACTCGCGGTCGACCCGGACCCAGGGAAGCTCCTGCCGCCGCCGCGCCAGCTCGTCGCTGCGCCGCGTGAGCTCCTTCTCCGCCTGGAGCAGCTCGACCCGCGCCGCGAGCCACTCTTCCCGCGTCCCGGTGATGTGCGTCGTCATCGTTCTCTCTCGCTCCTCCCCGTGCGGGGGCCGAGGGGTCTCTGGACGGTTACTTGCATCACAGTAGTAGACCTGCTTCCGTCATGCAAGTGACCGAAGCAGGATGATCGTTCGCCATCCGCGCCGCCATCCATCGTCCCTTGCGTCATGCAAGTGCTAAGACTAGCATCCACATATGCTTGGAAGAACTTATGACAGAGAAGTGTGCTCCGCGGCGCGCGCGCTCGAGATCGTCGGCGAGCGCTGGAGCCTGCTTGTCCTGCGCAACGCGGCGTTCGCCGGGATGACGCGCTTCACCGATTTCCAGACGTCGCTCGGCATCGCTCCCAACGTTCTCGCCGCGCGGCTGGAGCACTTCGTCGAGACGGGGCTGATGGCTACGGCCGCCGGCGCGGGCGGGCACCAGACGTATCACCTGACGGAGCAGGGGCTCGACTTCAAGCCCGTGATCATCGCGCTCACCGAATGGGGCGACCGCTGGGCCGCGCCCGACGGTCCGCCCATCGTCTACGAGCACGAGGGGTGTGGCGGCCGGGTCAGCCTCGCGCTGCAGTGCGATAAGTGCACGGAGCGCCTGCGGCCCCGGAACGTCACGGCCCGCAAGACCGCGGTGATGAAACGGCTCCAGGAGCGGCGCGCCGCACGGCGGAGCGGAAACGCCTAGACCTGCCTCCACGCCGCGACGGCCGACGTCACCTGCAACGAGCCACGGCCCGCCGGTGTCGGCGGGCCGCGCGGACATACGGGCCGGGCGCGGCTCACCGCCGGGCCGTCGAACTTCAGCGGTCGGCGGCGATCAGCCGCTCCACCATCTCCGCCCCGCGCTCGGCGGCGCCCAGGCGTGCGCGGACGTAGGCGCGCGCCGCGTCGCCCGCGCGCCTTCGCATCTCGTACACGTCCAGGAGGCCGGCGAGCACGCGCTCCGCGTCCCCGGCGGAGGTGACCTCGAAGGCGCCGCCGGCGGCGACCAGCTCGCCGGCCTCGCGCGCGTTGGCGTGGCGCGGGCCGAAGAGCACGGGCACGCCGAACGCCGCCGGCTCCAGCACCGAGTGCAGCCCCGCGCTCCCGAACCCACCCCCGACCCAGGCGACGTCCGCCACCGAGTACAGCTCGCCCAGCACGCCCATCTGGTCCACCAGCACCACCTCGCTCGCGTCACCCGGCCGCAGCTCCGAGATCATCGCCCACCCCAGCCCCAGCTCCGTCATGCGGCGCTGGGCCTGGCGAACGTGCTCCGCGCCGGGCTCGTGGGGGACGAGGACCAGCCGCAGGCTGCGCCCCTTCGCCGTCAACCCACGGATGGCGGGGAGGAGGTGCCGCTCGTCCTCAACCCAGGTGGAGCCGGCGACGATCGTGGGTGGGGCGGAGGCGGTGAAGGGCGCCAGCAACTCGGAGGCGCGGTCGACCGCTTCCGCGCGCCGCCACACCTGGTCGAAGCGCGCGTCGCCCATCACCTTGCGGCGCTCCGCCGGCACGCCCAGCCCCGCGAAGCGCGCCGCATCCTCCGTCGAGATTGCGCCGACGGCGTCCAGCCGCCCGTACGCCGCGGCGAGCAGCGCGCGCGCCGGCCCGCGCAGCCGGCCGGAGGACGCGGGGAGGGTGGCGCTCAGCAGCAGCAGGCGCACGCCGCGGGCGGCCGCCTCGCGCGTGAGCACGGGCCACACGTCGTACTTGGAGAAGGCGATCGCGCCCGGCCGCAGCGCGTCGAGCGCGCGGCGGACGTCGCCCGCGGCGTCGAGCGGAAGGTAGTCGGCGAAGTCGGCGGGAACGGTGGCGGCGAAGCGCTCGGCGGAGGGGGAGAAGAAGGTGTAGACGACCTGCGCGTCGGGCCGGCGGGCGCGGAACGCCTCGATCACGGCGCGCGCCTGGTGCCCCTCGCCCACGCTGGGTGCGTGGAACCAGGCGAGGGGGCGCGCGGGGTCGCGGTGCTCGCGCGCCCACGCCTCCATCCGCTCCAGCACCCCGCGCCGCCCGCGGATGCCGCGCGCGAGCTTGCCCTCGCCGCGCGCCAGCAGCGGCAGCGCCGGCCGCAGCGCCGACACGCCCAGCCCGTAGATCCGCTCCAGTATCGGCATGGGGCGGGAAGGTAGCGCGAGGGGGTGTGGTGCGGGAGGGCTGGGGCGGCCCTCATTGTGTCAACCATCCTCCCAACCATCCTCCCGGTCTGATGAGTCAAGCTTCATCCCAGCCGCTCAGTGAGGTGGAGCCCGCCAGCGCCGAGTAGGAAGGGCGAATGAATTCGCTGCAACA
>DASQLJ010000226.1:0-9752 GCA_035630095.1 Longimicrobium sp. | reverse complement strand
GGGCGCTTCGTCTTCTTCGCCGACCCGGACGGCAACCGGTGGGCCGTGCAGCAGATCCCCGTCCGGACCTAGCGTCCCGTCATGGCTTCGATGGGTGACGTCGTCGTGCTGGTGGGCACGTCCAAGGGCCTGTTCACGCTCACCTCGGGACCCGCTCGTGACCGCTGGGCGCTGACGGGCCCGGCCTTCGCCGGCGAGGAGATCTACGCCGCCGCCCTCGACTGCCGGGGCGGCCGGCAGCGCCTGCTGGTGGGCGCCACCAGCGCCCACTGGGGGCCGTCGGTCTACCGGTCGGACGACCTCGGGGACTCGTGGGTCGAGCCCACCGCCACCTCGCTCGCCTTCCCCGAGGCGACCGGCGCCGCCGTCGCCCGGGTGTGGCAGCTCCAGCCCGCCGGTGAGGCGCAGCCGGACGTCGTGTACGCCGGCGTCGAGCCCGCCGCCCTCTTCCGCTCCGACGACGGCGGCGAGACCTTCGCGCTGGACGAGGGGCTGTGGGGCCACGAGCACCGGCCCCAGTGGGAGCCCGGCGGCGGCGGGCTGTGCCTGCACACCGTGGTGGTCGACCCGGCGAATACGGAGCGGATGGGCATCGCCATCTCCACCGGCGGCTTCTACCGCACCGACGACGGCGGGCGGAGCTGGACGGCGCGCAACCAGGGCGTGCGCGCGGAGTTCCTCCCCGACAAGTACCCCGAGTTCGGCCAGTGCGTGCACAAGGTGGTGAACCACCCGTCCAAGCCGGAGCGGCTCTTCCTGCAGAACCACTGGGGCCTCTACCGCAGCGACGACTGGGGCGACAGCTGGACCGACATCGCCAACGGCGTTCCGTCGGATTTCGGCTTCGCGATGGAGGTGCACCCGCACGACCCCGACACGGTCTACATCGTGCCGCTCGAGTCCGACCAGTTCCGCATCGTGCCCGAGGCGCGGCTGCGGGTGTACCGCACGAAGGACGCGGGCGCGTCGTGGCACGCGCTGGAGGCGGGGCTGCCGCAGGAGGGCGCCTACGAGCTGGTGCTGCGCGACTCGCTGGCGGCCGACAGCCGCGACCCGGCCGGCATCTACTTCGGCACGCGCGGCGGCAAGCTCTTCGGCTCGGCCGACGGCGGCGACAGCTGGCGCGAGATCGCCGACGCGCTCCCGCCGATCGTGTGCGTGAAGGTGGGCGTGGTCGGTTCCTCCAACTCCCGAGGGGACACGTAGATGGCGATCACGGTCGCGCTGCCCGGCGCGCTGCAGCCCTTCGCCGGCGGCAGCATGGAGGTGACGCTGGACGATCGCTGCGGCACCGTGGGCGAGGTGCTGGGCGCCCTCGCCGGCCGCCACGGCGGCGTGGTGGACCGCGTGATCGACGAGCGCGGCGAGCTGCGCCGGCACGTGAACGTGTTCGTGGACGGCGACAACGTCCGCTGGCTCAACGGCCTGGAGACGGCGGTGGAGACGAACAGCACCATCGTCATCGTCCCCGCCGTCAGCGGCGGGTAGGGGCACGGCGGACGTCGGCAGTCGCGTCGATGCCATGGGTTCGATCCAATCGACAATGGAAGAAGGCTCCCGCGGAATGGTTGCGGAGCCTTTATCGTTCGTGGCCGGCACCGTTGACCGGCGACTGAAGTCGCAGCAACCACTACGAAAAGCCTCGCAAACTGCGCGAGGCTTCAGGGGGATCGTGACAGCATCGGGCCCTAGTGCGCGGCCGAGTCACGGATCCCACAAACTCCGTTTTCGCGAGCGGGTTGCGTGAGGGATTCGCGCCCGGAGGGCCGAGACGCCGGCGCGCCCGCGTCCAGCGTCTCAGGAGACGCGAGGGACCCTGGCGCGGCGGCGGCTCGGCGCCGTTGGCAACGGCGGTATCGTTGCCTACGGCGCGCGAAGCCCGGCCCGGAGCGCAGCGGAGGGACACGCCCGGACCCGGCTCTTCCGTTTCAGGCCCCGGCCCCGACTTTTCGGACTCCGTGTCAATCAGTCCGCGCGGCCGAGGGGGGGGCCGAGCAGGAGGGGCGTCGTTTCGGAGAGGACGCGCGGGTGGGCGTAGAGGAAGCCCTGCGCGTAGTCGGCGCCCAGGGCGCCGGCGAGGCGCGACTGGGCGGAGGTTTCCACGCCCTCGGCCACCACGTGCAGCCCCAGCCCGTGCGCCAGGTCGATCACGCCGCGCACCAGGGCGCCCTCGGCATCGGCCCCGTCTCCCAGGCGGCTGATGAAGGAGCGGTCGAGCTTGATGCCGGCCACGGGGAGCTGCTGCAGGTAGGTGAGCCCCGAGTAGCCGGTGCCGAAGTCGTCCAGGTGGAGCTGCACGCCCAGCGCGCGGAGCCGGCCCAGCACCGCGGCCGCCTCGGGGCCGTGCAGCACCACGCTCTCCGTCACCTCGAACACCATCGACGAGGCGGGGACCCGCGCGCTCGCCAGGATCTCCTCGACCGCCTCCAGCAACCCCGGATCCAGGAGCTGGACGGGCGACAGGTTCACGTGCGCCGTCACCACCCGCCCGGCCACCCGCAGCCACTCGCCCGCCGCGTGAGCCGCCTGGCGCAGCACCTCCAGCCCCACGCCCACGATCAGCCCCGTCTTCTCGGCGATGGAGATGAAGTCGTGGGGCTGCAGCACGCCGCGCTGGGGATGGTTCCAGCGCGCCAGCGCCTCGAAGCCCGCGATCTCGCCGCCGGGGAGCCGCACGATCGGCTGGTAGACGGAGGTGATCTCGCCCCGCTCCACCGCCTCGCGCAGCTCCGCCTCCAGCCGCAGCCGGCCCAGCGCGGCGCGGTGCACCCCCTGGTCGAACACGCGCGAGGTGCCGCCGCCGGCGTACATGGCGCGGTGCATGGCGCCGAAGGCGTCGCGCACGAGCTGCTCGGGGTCGGCGGCGGCCTCGGCGCCCACCGAGATGCCGATGCTCACCGACACGAACACCTCCTCGCCGTCCACCCGCACCCGCTCGCGCAGCCCCGCGTGGATGCGGTCGGCCAGGCGCATCGCGTCCGACGCCTCCTGCAGGTCCGACAGCACCACGGCGAACTCGCCGCGCGCGTACACCGAGAGCGTGTCCTCGCGGCGCACCGCCACGTGCAGCCGCTCGGCGACCGCGCGCAGCAGCTCGTCGGCGACGACGGCGCCGTGCGTCTCCTCCACCATGCGCAGCTGGTCGGCGGCGGCCACCAGCACCGCCGCGCGCCGCCTGCGCCGCCGCGCCCGCTGCAGCGCCACGCTCAGGTGCTCGCGGAAGAGCGCGCGGTTGGGGAGCCCGGTCAGCGGGTCGCGCATCGCGGCGCCGGCCAGCCCGGTGGCGACCGCGCCGGTGTGCGAAAGGTCGCGGTACATCGCCCAGACGCCCACCTGCGCGCCGTCCACCTCGATCGGCAGGCCGCGGATGGCGACCGGTACGCTGCGCCCCGACCGGGTCCGGCGCACGCTCTCCACCTCGAAGCGGATGCCGTCGCGCGCCTGCGCGGTGAGCACCTCGGCCTGCTCGCGCATCTCGGGGCCAACGATCAGGTCGTTCAGCACGCGCCCCGCCACCTCGGCCGCCGAGTACTCGAAGAGGCGCAGGAACTCGGCGTTCGCCCGCATCACGCGCTCGTCGCGGTCGAGCAGCGCGATCGCCTCGGGGGCGCCCTCGAAGAGGCGGTCGAGGAGGGCGAGCTGGGCCCCGGGGGCGTCGAAGAACCCCCGCGGCGGTGCAGTCACGACGGGCATCGTGCCGAGAATGGGATCCATCCGGCGGGAGAGGAGGAAGCGCGGGACGCGGCGGCGTAGAAGTGACGGTCCATTGTAGACGGTGGGCGCGCAATCTACAACCCCTCTCGCGGATGGATTTGTCCCCAATGGATTAAAATGTGGAATGATGGCGGGATCGGATTGCCGCACTCCCCTTGGGCGGACGATCATCGCGCGGGGTGCCGCGGTGCCCGTGCGGCGGGTCCGGGCATTGCATCGGGCCCCACGGTTTTCACCCCCGAAAGCGACGATGCACGACAGCCGCCGAAAACCGAAGCAACGCGGGCTCGCCCTGGCCACCACCGGCCTGGCGCTGGCGGTGGCGCTGCTCGCCGCGCTCGCCGGGATCGGCTTCGTGGAGGTCACGCGCGGCGAGTGGGTGGCGACCGTCGCCACCACCGCGGCCGCGACCGGCGTCTGCTGGCTCCTGCTGCACGCGGCGCCCGCCGCCTGGAAGGGGTGGGACCCGCACTTCGTGTTCGTCCCCTCGCTGGCGGTGGCGGCGATCCTGGCCGAGCTGATCTGGGCGGCGCCCGAGATCCGCACGCTGGTGCTGGTGGTGTGGCCGGTGGTGCTGATCTTCCTGGCCGGCTACATCGACTTCGTGGCGGTGGCGCTGCTGAGCGCGCTGATGGGCGGGGGGTACCTCGCGGCGGTGCACCTGGCACGCCCGCCGGGGCTGCGCAGCGACGCCGAGGCGATCGTGGCGGCGGTCTTCTTCATCACCATGCTCTTCGCCGCGGTGGTGCTGGCGCGGATCCGCCGCCAGCGCCTGAACCTCGCCGCAACGCGCGCCGAGCTCGCGCGGTTGGTCTCAACCGACCCGCTCACCGGGCTCCCCAACCGCCGCCACTTCCAGGCGGTGCTCGAGGGCGAGTGGGCGCGGACGCGGCGCTACGGCACCTGCTTCACCCTGGCGCTGCTCGACCTGGACCACTTCAAGCGGGTGAACGACTGCTTCGGCCACCCCGCGGGCGACGCGGTGCTGCACGAGATCGCGGTGCTGATGCGCGAGCAGCTCCGCGCCACCGACTCGGTCGCGCGCATCGGCGGCGAGGAGTTCGGGATCGTGCTGGCGCAGACGGAGCCGCAGACCGCGGTGATGGTGGTGGAGCGCCTGCGCGCGGCGCTCGCCGCGCACCGCTTCCACGCCGTGCCGAACGAGGCGCGGCTGCTCACCGCCAGCATCGGCCTGGCGGCGTCGGCCGGGTCCGAGCCCCTCGCCGCCCTCATGCGCCGCGCCGACGCCGCGCTGTACGAGGCGAAGGCGCTCGGCCGCGACCAGGTCGTGCTGGCGGAGGCGCCCGTGGCCGTGGCCCACGTCCGGGTGCCGGCGCGCGCCTAGCCGACGCAGCGTCTTTCGGTCGACGAAAGGCGTGCTCGGCGTCACTCGGCGACGGATGGCTCACACTGTCGGTAGATGGAAAACGAGCGGCGCCCCGCCACGAGATCGTCTCGCGGCGGGGTGCTGTTTTATCGCTCTGCGTAATGCGCGCAGAACCTACGCAACCGACTTCGCCGTCTGCTCGCGCGGCGGGTCGCGCAGGGAGAGGATGCGGCCGGACTGGAAGGAGAAGCGCGCAACCTCGCGTGCCCACTCGACATACGTATCGTGCGGGTGCTCGGCCATCGTCACCGTGCGCTTCACCTCCAGCAGCGCCTCGCGCAGGGTGGGGCGGCCGTGCGCCCCGTCGTCGGCGGCGTGCTGCGCGGGGTCGGCGGGCGCGGCGGGCGCGTCCAGGTCTTCGACCAGCGTCCACCAGGCCTTGTCGCGCGCGGTGAGCACGGCGCGCAGCAGCTTCGGCGCCTCCGCGGGGTAGCCGACGATGATGGCGAGGAGGAGCGCGACGACCTGGAACTCGCCGGGCTCGTTCTCTGTGCCGCGGAAGCGCGCGAGCTCCGGGCCGCGCTGCTGCACGCGCAGGAAGCGGTAGACGTTGGTGAACCGCTTCAGCGCGCGCGGCGACGCGATCAGCGGGTGCAGCTGCGCCACGAACTCGCGCTCGAACTTCTCGACCGTGAGCCCCTGCGGGTTCGGGCGCGACGGCGCGGGCGTCTCTTTCTCCTTCTCCTCCTCCTTCAAAGCGCTCGTATCGATTCCGCCCCCATCGCCTTCGACCGGCCCCCCATCGACGGCTTCGACACCGACATCATCCAGTTCGGCATCCTCCGCGTCGACATCTTCGGCCCCGATGACGTCGTCTTCATCCTCCCCGACGTGGTCGTCGTGCGCCGAGGTGATGTCGGTATCGCTGGTGTCGTTTGTCGGCGCCTGCTCGTGTTCCTGCTGCTCCGCGTGTTCTCCGGCTGACGCGGTGCCGTCGATGGCCGCGGCGGCGGGGAGGAGGGTGTCGACGAGCTTGCCGAAGCCTTTCGCCTCCATTGGGCGGAGGGTGAAGGGGATCTGGAAGATCTTCTCCAGGTAGTTCTGCGGCGTGGTGTTCCACTCGCTCTCGGGCTTCCTTCCGTTCTCGCGCGCCTCGGCGGCGGTGCCGCGGAGCGCGGCGTAGTGGTCTTCGAGCGACAGCAGGAGCCAGCGCGAATCCACGCCCACCACCACCACGAACAGCGGGAACGCCAGCAGCAGGTGCACGGCCTGGAGCACCTCCACCACGCGGTCTTCCGGGCAGCGGTCCAGGTCGTCGATGTACAGCACGATGCGGTCGATGCGCGGCAGCGGCGGGGCCGGCGTCGTGCCGTCCGCCGCCGCGGGATCGGCCAGGGGCGTCGGGTCCGCGCCTTCCTTGCGCGAGGTGGAGAGGAGCTCGCTCAGCCGCTCGAAGTCGTTGCGGATGAGGTTCACCAGCCCCAGGTGCTGGCGGTACTCGGCCGAGGTGTGGCGCTCCAGGATGAAGCGCTGCAGCCGACGGCCGGCGCGCAGCTCGCCGATCTCGCGCGTGAGCGTCTCCACGCGGGTCCGGGCCTCGCGCTCGCGCTCTTCCAGGCGCATCAGCTCGCGCTGGATGGCGAGCTCCTCCTGCCGCTGCTCGGCGTCGCGCTGCTGCTGGAGGCGCGTGGCCACGTCCTCCAGCCACGCCACCCCGCGCGACACCCGCGCCGCCACCGGCGCGATCGCCGCGCCGAGCGCCGCGATCCACGCCGCCACGCCCGCGAGCGTGCGCGCGCTGCCGGCGAAGATCCCGGTGTTCTCGATGAGGAAGCGCGCGCCCACCATCACGGCGGCGGAGATGAGGATCCCCAGCAGCAGGAAGATCGGCTGCTGGAAGAGCAGGCGGAGGAGCGCGCGGATCCGCCCACCCAGCGTGCGAAGGTGCCGCGCCTGCTCGGCCGCGCGGGTCACGTCGGCCTGCGCGGCGGTAAGGCCGAGCCGGTCCTTGGCGTCGCGCAGCTTCTGCTGAACTTCCGGATCGGCGGAGAGCATGGCGGTGGCCGTCCGGAACGCCGTGGCGGCGGTCGCTTGGATGCTGGTCTCCTTCGCCTGCCGCTCCTCGCGGATGCCGGCGAGACGCGTGGTGGCCTCGCTGTGCTCGCTGACCGCCTCGGCCAGGACGCCGCGGCTCTCCTGCAGGTCGTCGTACAGCTTCTGGCGCTCGTCCTGGCCGACTTCCCACGCGTCCAGGTGCTCGGCCAGCGCCTCGAAGACGCGCGCGGCGAGGCTGGCCCACAGGTTGGTGTCCATGTAGTGCCAGGCGTTGAACCACACCTGCACCACGCGGTCGCAGTAGAACTCGGGGTTGTCGGCGCCCAGCCGCCCGATCTCCTGCTCCATCAGCTTCATGAAGAAGCTCTTTCCCGTCCCCCAGTCGCCGAACAGCCCCACGGCGAGCGGCGGATCGGTCTTGTGCGCGGCCAGCACCTCGCACAGCGCCGTCACGTCGCGCATCACGTCCAGCCGGTCGTCCTTCTGGCTGATCCCCGCCGACTCGTCCGACGTGATGGCGTCGGTGCTGAAGCCGGCGTAGTACGGGATGTCGGGGGGTGCGACGAGCGCCTCGCCGCCTCCCAGCAGCTTCTGCCACGCGTCGCGGTTCTCGGCAACCGGCCGGCTCAGCACCGAATCCAGCAGCGCCTGCCGCAGCTCGCCGGCGGCGAAGCCCAGCGCCTCCAGGAAACCCACCGCCGAGTGCGGCCCGGGAAGAAGCAGCACCGCCAGCACGTGACGCGGCGAGATGCGCCGCAGCGGCGCACCCGATTCGCGCACCTCCCCCCGCACCGCGTCGGCGGCCGCGAGGATGGGTGCCAGCCGCGGCCCGGGCGATACCTCCGGCAACTCGTTCGTCAGGGATGCCAGCACGCTCGAATAGTACTCTGGGAACAGCCTGAGCGTGTCCGCCCGATGCTCGTCGGTTGCACGGCGGAGGGCGTTGTTCACGGCGGCCGCGGCGGGCGAGGTGTACACCGGGTGACCCGTCAGTGCCATGTAGGCGTTGAAGAGGTCCTCGGCCGTCGGCTCGCCGCCGCCGGATTGCTTTGCCAGGTCCGTCGCCAGGAACACCCCGGCGCGGGCCTCGTCGTTCGCTGCCTCGTGGCTGAGCGGGGCCTCCCCCGGCCCGGTGCCTTCGGGCGGAGCGTCGTCTTCGTTTTCGACCGGCAATTCCATGTATTTGACAACGGGCTGCACCGCTTCCTGCGCGGCTTGCTGCGCAACGTTCTGCGTGACTTCCTGCGCGACTTCCTGCGCATTTTCGCGACTCGACCCCGTTCTCCAAGCGGGCATGTCCGCAGCCCCACGCGCGAGTTCCTCCGACGATGCATGCCACCCCTCAGGATCGACGGATTGCGCAAGCGTGTCCCGCGATTCTTGTCCGCGGCCGGCGTCGTCACGCCGCGCGCCCTTGCGTTTCGGGCCCACAGCGGGCGCGGGCTCATCGGGCTCCTTCAGCCAGCGCTCGCGGAAGGGAGACTGGTAGAAGTCCACCGGCGTGCCGGGGGACTGCTCTTCCAGACGCCGGCGGATGGCGAGGAGCTGACGGTCGACCTTGGTGAGGGGCTCGGAAGCCGGCTTTTCTCCCTCGGGTAGAAGCTCCGCGAACGCCTTGACGATCTGCCGTTTCTGGGCGGCGAAGGGGACGGCCTCGAACTCGTCTGGAAGCATCAGGTGCAGAAGGACGTTCCGGATGGTTCGCCCTCTGATATTGGGGGCTGTGTCGATGCGCTCCGCCACCTCGATGGGCACCAAGAAGTCGCGAATGGGTTTCTGTTTGAGCGCAAGCACGGCTGCGATCAGCCATTCCAGATCGAAGTCCTGCACCGACTTGAACTCTGAGCCTTCCCATATCCCAGCCAGAACACGGTCAGAGAGCAGCGGATGCGTGAGTTCGATCTTGCGTACCGACGTCCAGACTCCCGTAACCCGCTCGCGCTTTCGACCCGCCGAAATGCCCCTGTGTGGAAAAAGGAAGAGCACCCACAGCATCTCTGCGGTGAGAAGGACTACTTCTGGACCCTGACTTTTGAAATGCTCCGGAACTCGTTGTCCTAAGATCCAGTCCTTGGGAAACGGATTTCCCACAAGCGCGGATCCGAGCGCGCGGATGTTCTTCACGGTCCACAGCGGAGTGCCGGGCGCGAAGACGGAATCGTCGTGGAAGATCGACGTGTTCACCCACCGCTCGGCGGCGGCGTAGATCTCGGAGGCGTGGGGGACGCGGGCCATGGAGCGAGGGGAGCGCGGAGGAGAGAGGATCAGATCCAGCATCGAACGAATAACCGGGCGCATTCCTCCGCGCCACGGTTACAGATCGACGCCGACTCGCCGCCAACCGTTCGCGCCGGCGGACGAGTCAGGCGATGCGCTCGGTGACCGCGACGTAGAGGTCGCCGCCGTACGCGGAGGGGCGTGTCGCAACGACGCGCGGGCGGGCGAAGCCGGCGGCGGGCGCCAGGTCGGCGAGGCGTGCGGCGGAGACGGGGTAGGGGACCCAGGGGCTGGGGCGGCGCCCCTCGTACTCGATGAGCACGAGGCGGCCGCCGGGGCGGAGCTGCGCGGCCACGGTGCGCAGCACGCCCGCCGCGTCGGCGACGAAGTGCAGCACGTTCGCCATCACCGCGCCGTCCAGCGGCGTCAGGCCGAGCGG
>DASQLJ010000225.1:0-5802 GCA_035630095.1 Longimicrobium sp. | reverse complement strand
GGAGCTGATCGCCGAGGCGCTGCACCCGTACCCGCAGGGGCTGGTGATCGCCACCAAGGCCGGCCTGGAGCGCGCCGGCCCCGACCAGTGGTCGCCCAACGGCCGCCCCGAGCACCTGCGCCGTGCCCTGGACGGCAGCCTGCGCCGGCTGAAGGTGGAGCGCGTCGACCTGTACCAGCTCCACCGCATCGACCCCGCCGTGCCGGCCGACGAGCAGTTCGGGATGCTGGCCGAGCTGCAGCAGCAGGGGAAGTTCCGCCACTTCGGCCTGTCGGAGGTGGGCGTGGAGGAGATCGAGGCCGCGCGGAAGGTGCTGCCGGTGGTCTCGGTGCAGAACCGCTACAACCTGCAGGACCGCACGCAGTGGGAAGTGGTGGTCGACTACTGCGACGCCGAGGGGATCGCCTTCATCCCGTGGTACCCGCTGGCCGCGGGCCCGCTGGCCAAGGAGGGCGGCCCGGTGGACCGCATCGCGCGGCAGCTCGGCGCCACGCCGGGGCAGGTGGCGCTCGCCTGGCTGCTGCGACGCACGCCGATGATGCTCCCCATCCCCGGTACGTCCAAGGTCGCGCACCTCGAGGAGAACGTCGCCGGTGCCGCCGTCCAGCTCGACGACGACGCCATGCGCGAGCTCGACGAAGCCTCCCGCGCCCTCGAATCCACGTCCGACTCGGACGAGTGACGGCCCGGCGCACGCTCTTTCGCCCAGCGACGACGTAGAGCACAGCGAGCCCCCGTCCCTCCCCCCGGTTGTTTTGGCGGTTGTTTTGGGGGGAGGGACAGGCGCCGTCAGGCGCCAGGGCGGGGGCCCGCGGGGCCTTTCGTGACGCTGGACCTCCGCCAGCCGTCCTTCTTCACGCAGCCCATCGAGCGGCGCATCCCTTGCAACTCGACAAACACTTGAAGCGCCGCCGGGCCCGTTTCGTCCCGCGTGCTCTGTAGCACCCTGTTGCGCGGAACGCATTCTGGTACGATTTTGGTAGTCGGGCGCGCAGTCCAACCCTCTTGCCACCCACAGGAATGACCCGGATGCACAAATGGAAAGCGATCGCCGCCGCGGCGGCGATGATCCTGGCACCCGCCGCCGCGCAGGCGCAGGCGCCGCGCCCCACCGGGCTGATCCTGGGGAGCATGGAGCAGGCGGTGGCGGTGCCGGTCACGAAGGTGAAGAACTTCTCGATCATCGTCGACCTGTCGGAGCGCACCCTCTACGCGCTGAGCGGCGACGACGTGATCCGGAGCTGGCCGGTGGCCGTGGGGCTGGAGGGGTACGACACGCCCGCGGGCGCGTACCGCATCAGCCACATGATCTGGAACCCGCGCTGGGTGCCGCCCCGCTCCGCCTGGGCGCGCGACCGGAAGCCCGAGCCGCCGGGCGCCATCAGCAACCCCATGGGGCGGGTGAAGATGTTCTTCCGCGAGCCGGACCTGTACATCCACGGCACCTACCTGCCGAGCTCGCTGGGGAACGCCCGCTCGCACGGATGCATCCGCATGCGCAACATCGACGCGGTGGAGCTCGCGCGCATCGTGATGATCCACGGCGGCTCCGACCGCCCGGCGGACTGGTACCAGCAGGCCGTCACCGTCGCCGACACCTCGCGCGAGGTGCGCCTGGAGACCCCCGTGCGCCTGCGCATCCGCGCGTGAGCCGTCGCGAGGCGAACGATCGATCCCCGGCCGGGCACCACGCCCCGCCGGGGATTTTCGTCTTCCGGGATTGAGCCGGTTTCGCCGGCTGCGACGGCGTTGGAGGATGAAATGCGGAGTCGAGGCCGGTGGAGCCTCGCGCAGTTTGCGAGGCTTTTCGTAGTTGTTGCTGCGGCTTCAGCCGCCGGTGAGCGGGCCCGGGGAAAACGCGCCTCGACCGGACCGCGGCCTGTCAGACCGATCCACACGCCCGTATTTTCCGCAGTCCTGCGGCTGCGTCAGCCTTGGACCCGGTGAGCCTGCGCCGCTCCTTCCCCCGTCCCGATCACCCGACGAAGGCGCACGCCATGCGACGGCGTTTCCAGCAGGTCGACGTCTTCTCGCCCGTGCCGTTCGCGGGCAATCCGCTCGCGGTGGTGCTCGACGGCGAGGGGTTGTCGACGGAGGAGATGCAGCGGTTCTCGCGCTGGACCAATCTTTCCGAGACCACCTTCATCCTCCCGCCCACCTCGCCCGAGGCCGACTACCGGGTGCGGATCTTCACGCTGGCGCGGGAGCTCCCCTTCGCGGGGCACCCCACGCTGGGCTCCTGCCACGCGTGGCTGGCGGCGGGCGGCGTTCCGCGCGACGGCGACACCATCGTGCAGGAGTGCGGGGCGGGGCTGGTCCGCGTCCGCCGCGGCGAGCACGGGCTGGCCTTCGCGGCGCCGCCGCTGCTGCGCAGCGGCCCGGTCGACGAGGCTCTCGTGGAGCAGTTGGCGCACGTGCTGGGCATCGGCCGGGGCGAGATCGTGGACGCGCAGTGGGCCGACAACGGGCCGGGTTGGGTGGCGGTGCTGCTCAGGGATGCGGACGCCGTGCTGGCGCTGGAGCCCGACTTCACCCGCTGGACCGGCGGCGGGAGCCTCGACATCGGCATCGTGGGCCCGTATCCGCCGGGCTCGGAGTGCGCGTGGGAGGTGCGCGCCGTGTTCAGCGACGAGCAGGGCGCCATGCGCGAAGATCCCGTCACGGGAAGCCTGAACGCCTCGCTGGCGCAGTGGCTCCTGGCCAGCGGCCGCGCCACGGCGCCGTACGTGGCCAGCCAGGGCACCCGCCTGGGCCGCCGCGGCCGGCCGCGCATCGACCAGGACGCGGACGGCACCGTCTGGGTGGGCGGGCCCACGCTCACCTGCATCACCGGCGAGGTCGAGATCTAGCCCCGCGGCGAGTCCCTTGTCCGCCACGGGCGCCGCGTTATCGTGGAGGCTCGGCGCCCGCATGCTGTTCAGACGACACGAGGAGAGCGATCATGGCCATCCCGCCGAAGGTGGACTGCGAACAGGTGCACCCCGGCCTCCCGGTCGGCGATCTCGCCGAGGCGATCGACTTCTACACGAACAAGCTGGGCTTCCGCCTGGGCTTCACCTGGGGCGACCCGCCGGTGATGGCGGGGGTGAACCTGGGCGACGTGCAGGTCTTCCTCAACCCGGGCACGGCGAACGGCGACGGCGGCGGCGCCTTCTTCGCGGTCGGCGACGCGGACGAGCTCTACGCCTTCCACCAGGCCAACGGCGTGGAGATCGTCCAGCCGATCGAAGACCGCAGCTACAACGTGCGCGACTACATGGCGCGCGACCCGTACGGCAACCAGCTGGCGTTCGGCCACTACATCTACCACATGGGCGGCGAGCCGGTCACCATCGAGCGCGTGGACGTTCCCGTGCGCCTGGAAAAGCGCCTCGCCGCGCTGCTGCACGACCTTGCCGCGCACAAGCGGATGAGCGTGAGCAGCCTGCTCGAAGAGATACTGCTGCACACCAACGAGCCCCTCGGCGACGGCGTCGCCAGCCCCCACACGAGGGCTCAGCTCCGCAAGATCCAGGAGCTCAAGCAGAAGCACGGCATCGACTACGACAGCCACGCGAGCTACCGGTGGGCGGAGGCGCGATCGCCGTGACGCGTCCGGCGGCGGGGTGACGGGCGGACGGTCGATCGAGCCGGGAGACGCGTCTCGCCGCGGGCGCCGGCGAGTTGCGCCAACACCTGTTTGTTTGCTACTTTTTTAGCATTCTGAGCCATGACATCGATGCCGCGGATGATCAGTCGCCGGCATCCACATCGGCGATCTTCTCCCCCACGGCCATCGACATCGTGCGAAGCAGACTCTGGATCGGCTCCCTGGCGGCCGCGGCGGTGGCCGCGAGCTCGTGCGCGCCCGCCACCGCGCGCCCCTCCTCCTCGCCCGCGCCGCGTGCCGGCGCGCCCGCGCCTGCCGGTGGCGGCGCGGCAGCTTCCGGCGGCGGAAGCGGCGCCCCGCGCGCCGCCGCGCCCAAACCGTACGCGCAGGTCATCACCGCCCGCGCGGTGAGCGACACGGGTGGCATCACCGTGCACCGCGTGGACGACCGCTGGTTCCTGGAGGTGCCGGACTCGCTGGTGGGGCGCCACTTCCTGATGGTGGGGCGCGTGGCCGCCACGCCGGCCAACTTCGGCGCGTACATCCCCGCCGGCGCCAGCGTGCACGAGCGGCTGGTGCGCTGGGAGCGGCAGGGCGACCGCGTGATCCTGCGCGGCGTGGAGACCGGCGCGGTGGCGGAGGACAGCCTGCCCATCGCCCGGTCGGTGGCCAGCAACTACCTGGGCGCCATCCTGGCCGCGTTCCCCGTGCAGGCGTACACGGCCGACAAGAAGGCCGCCGTGATCGACGTCACCGACTTCTTCGGGGGCGACACGCCGGCGCTCAGCGGGCTCACCACGCAGCAGCGCGAGCAGTTCAAGGTGCGCCGCCTGGACCCCGCGCGCAGCTTCGTGAACGCGGCGCGCAGCTACCCGCTGAACGTGGAGGTGCGCCACACGCAGACGTTCGAGGCCACGGCGCCCCCCAGCGACCGCGCCGGCGGCACCATCACCCTGGAGATGCGGCAGTCGCTGGTGCTGCTCCCCCGCGTGCCCATGCGCCCGCGCCACGCGGACCCGCGCGCCGGCTTCTTCACCGTCGACCGCATCAACTACGGGCTGGAGGAGCAGGCGGCCGAGACGGAACGCTTCATCTCGCGGTGGCGGCTGGAGCCGTCGGACCCCGCGGCCTACGCGCGTGGCGAGCTGGTGGAGCCGGTGAAGCCGATCGTGTACTACATCGACCCGGCGACCCCCGCGCGCTGGCGCCCGTACGTGCGCCAGGGGGTAGAGGACTGGAACCGCGTGTTCGAGAAGGCCGGCTTCCGCAACGCGGTGCGCGTGATGGACCCGCCCACGAACGACCCGGAATGGGACCCGGAGGACATCCGCTACTCGGTGGTGCGCTGGGCCGCCAGCACCACGCGCAACGCGCAGGGGCCCAGCACGGTGGACCCGCGCTCGGGCGAGATCATCGAGAGCGACATCGTGTGGTACCACAACCACATGCGCAGCTACCGCAACCGGCTGATGATCGAGACGGGGGCGGCGAACCCCTCCGCGCGCTCGCTGGAGCTCCCCGAGGCGCTGATGGGCGAGACCATGCGCCAGGTGATCACCCACGAGATCGGCCACGCGCTGGGGCTGCCGCACAACATGATCGCCAGCGCCTCGTTTCCCGTGGACTCGCTGCGCAGCACGGCGTTCACGCGGCGCTACGGCGTGAGCGCCACCATCATGGACTACGCGCGGCAGAACTACGTGGCGCAGCCGGGTGACGGGCTGCAGCCCAACGACTTCATCCGGCGGCTGGGGCCCTTCGACGACTTCATCATCGAGTGGGGCTACCGCGTCTTTCCGGACGCGCCCACGCCGGAGTCGGAGCGCCCGCGGCTGGACCGCATGCTCTCCCAGCCCTCCGGCCCCATGCCGTACCGCTACCTGCCGCAGTACCTGTCGGGGATCGACCCGCGCTCGCAGACGGAGGACCTGGGCGACGACCCCGTGGCGGCCACGGGCTACGCGCTGGCCAACCTGCAGCGCGTGGTGCCCAACCTCCCCGCCTGGACGGCGCGCCCCGGACAGGACGACGCGGACCTGGCGGAGCTGTACCGCGAGACGGTGGGGATGTGGGCCACCTACATGCGCCACGTGGCCAGCGTGATCGGCGGGATGCGGGTGGACCCGCGCACCGCGGGGGAGCCGGGCGCCGTCTACTCGCCCGTGCCGCGGGCTGCGCAGCAGCGCGCGCTGGCTTTCCTGGCGCAGAACGCC
>DASQLJ010000224.1:0-8067 GCA_035630095.1 Longimicrobium sp. | reverse complement strand
GGGCGCGACCGCGGAGGGGGTGGGGTTCGCGAAGATGGTGACGGCTGGTGGGATCCTCAGTCTCCTCGCGCCCGCGCTCGAGCTAATCCCCACTCTGCGGAACGCGCCGCTCGCCGAGAGCTGGTCCGGCCTCCGGCCCGGCACCCCCGACGGCCTTCCCATCCTCGGAGCCGACCCCGATGTAGCCGGGCTGTTCTACGCGACCGGCCACTACCGGAACGGCATCCTGCTCGCCCCCATCACCGCCGATCTCCTCGCCGAGGCACTGCTGGGAGGCCGCGTGGAGCGCCTCGCGCCCTTCTCCATCGCCCGCTTCGAGGGACCGCGCTAGCCGCCAAGGAAGTTGGTCTGGTACCAGCTCAGGATCATGCCGCCCCACCCTTCCGTGATGGCCGCGCCGAGGGCGAGGAAGATGCCGAAGGGAACGAGCTTCTTGGTGCGCATGGAGATGGGGATGAAGACGATCGTCCCCGCGAGAGCGCCGAGGAAGATGGTGAGCACCGTGCCCATGGGGCCGAGGAAGGCGCCCACCATCGCCATCATCTTGATGTCGCCGCCGCCCATCGCCGGCTTGCGGAAGAGCGCCTCGCCCAGCACGGCCACCATCCAGAGCAGGACGAAGCCCAGCACCGCGCCCAGCAGCGACTGCAGCGGGCCGATCCCCCCCGGCGCCAGCGACAGCAGCAGCCCCGCCAGCAACCCGCCCAGCGTGAACTGGTCGGGGATGATGTAGGTGCGCGCGTCCGTCAGCGCGATCCCCAGCAGCAGCGTGAAGAACACCGCCGACGACAGCGCCTGCCACCCGAACCCGTGGCGAAGCACCGCGGCCAGCCACAGACTCGCCGTGGTCAGCTCGATCAGCGGGTACTGGACGGAGATGCGCGCGCCGCACTCGCGGCACTTGCCGCGCAGCAGTAGCCAGCCCAGCACGGGGATGTTGTCGCGCCAGCGGATCGGCGTCTCGCACGCCGGGCAGCGCGAGCGCGGCCGCACCACCGACAGCCCGTCGGGCCAGCGGTAGATGCACACGTTCAGGAACGAGCCCACGCAGGCGCCCACCAGGGCGGCGTAGACCCACAACACGATGTCGGCCATCGATCTCAGGCGTCCCCGCGGAGAAGTTCGTACAGCAGGATGGCGCCGGCGGCGGCCACGTTCAGGCTCTCGGCGCGGCCGCGGATCGGGACCCCGGCGCGCGCGGCGGCGTGTGCGAGCGTCTGTTCCCCCACGCCCGCGCCTTCGTTCCCCAGCACCAGCGCCACGCGCCCCGGCGGCGGTGCCGGCAGCGGGTCGGCGCCGACCACGGCGGCGATCGCCGCGATCCCCCGCTCCGCCAGCCAGGGCGCCAGTTCCTCCCACCCCGCCGCCACGATCGGCAGGCGGAAGCTGGAGCCCATCGCGGCGCGGACGGACTTGGCGTTCCAGGGATCCACCGTCCCCGGGAGCGCCACCACGCCGGCGGCGCCCAGCGCCTCGGCGGTGCGCACCAGCGTGCCGAAGTTGCCGGGGTCCCGCACCGCGTCCAGCACCAGGATCACCGCCGGCTCCGCGTCCACCGCCAGCGAGGCGAGGGTGTGCCGCGGCGTCTCGGCGGCGGCGAGGACGCCCTGCGGGTGCTCGGTGCCGGCCAGCGCGCGCAGCTCCCGGTCGTCGGCCACGCGCAGCGGAACTCCTTTCGCCTCAAGCGCTTGCAGGAGCAGGTGACCCCGCTCGGCGTCCCCCAGCGAGGACGACACGGCCACCAGGCGCAGCGCGAGCGGCGAGGCGGCCAGGTCCTCCACGGCGCGCACCCCCTCGGCCAGGAACAGCCCCTCGGCCTCGCGGTGCTTGCGAAGCGAGAGGGCGCGTAGCAGGCGTTCTTCACGGCGCGACAGCGGGGGCGGCATCTGGTCCGCAACTTGCCTTTCCCAACGGCCGTACCGGTCAACCCGAGCCGATGGAGAATGTTATGAGATCCGGACTTAGAAGCTTCCGGGCCGGCGCCGCGGCGCTGGCGCTGGGCAGCACGGCCGCGGTCGGCGCCTGCGCACCGGCGATGACCACGCAGCAGGAGGTGCAGGCCGGCGCCGACTACGCGCGCCAGATCAACTCGCAGCTCCCCATCCTGCGCGACCAGGCGACGAACAGCTACATCAACCAGCTCGGCCGCCAGATCGCCGCGCAGGCCGACCCGCGGGGGATCCCGTACACGTTTTACGTGGTCAACTCCGACGTTGTCAACGCCTTCGCGATCCCCGGCGGCCACATCTACATCAACCGCGGCATCATCGAGCGGGCCGACAACGTGTCGCAGGTGGCCGGCGTGCTGGCGCACGAGATCGGGCACGTGGTGGAGCGCCACGGGATCCAGCAGGTGCAGCGCGCGCAGAACGCCAACACCATGCTGAGCGTGCTCTACGGCGTGCTGCTGCGGCGCAACCCGGGCGGGGTGGAGCAGGCGGCGGTGCAGGTGGGCGGCACCGCGGTGTTCGCCGGCTACAGCCGCGAGGCCGAGCGCGAGGCCGACCGCGCGGCGGTCAACTACCTGATGCGCAGCGGCTACAGCCCCAACGGGCTCCCGCAGTTCTTCGCGAAGATGCAGGCCGAGCAGCAGCGCAACCCCAGCAAGGTGGAGCAGTGGTTCGCCACCCACCCGGGGACCAACGAGCGCATCCAGATCACGCAGACCATGATCGCGCAGACGCCGGGCGCCACCAGCACGCGGCTGGTGAGCGACCGTCGCGACTTCCAGACCTTCCGCGCCCGCGTCCGTTCGCTCACCCCGGCGCCGCAGGACCGGCGGTGAGCTCCCGCGGCATCGGCGGCGCGCCGGCGGGCCGGGCTCGCCCACGGCGGGCCCGGCTCGGCCTGGCGGCCCTGGGGCTGGCGCTGCTGCCGGCGCTGGCGGGGTGCGTGAGCGAGGCGCAGGAGAAGGAGCTGGGCAGGCAGATCGCGGATAACCTGAACGCGCGACTGCCGCTGGTGAACGACGCGCCGCTCAACCTGTACGTGAACGACCTGGGCCGGCTGGTGGCGCGGCACAGCGCCCGGCCCGACCTGGAGTACCGCTTCTACATCGTGGACACCGACGCGGTGAACGCCTTCGCCCTCCCCGGCGGCTACGTGTACGTGGACCGCGGGCTGATCGAGCGCACCAGCGACGTGTCGGAGCTGGCGGGGGTGCTGGCGCACGAGGTGGCGCACGTTGCGCTGCGCCACGGCGCGCAGAACCTGCAGCGGCAGATGCGCACCAGCGGGATGTCGGCGCTGCTCTACCGCAAGATCCTGGGGCGGGCGCCGCTCCTCGACCAGCAGGCGCTGCAGGTGGGCAACCAGCTCTGGGCCGCCTCGCACTCGCGCAACGACGAGACCGAGGCCGACCGCGAGGCGGTGAAGTACCTGATCGCCACCGGGGTGGACCCCAACGGGATGGTCAAGCTCTTCCACGAGCTGCTGCGCGAGGAGCGCGCCGACCCGCACCGCGAGAGCGCCGCGTGGTTCAGCACGCACCCCAACACCGAGCGGCGGCTGGAGGTCACCGCGCAGACGATCCAGCAGATGGTGCCGCAGGGGGTGAAGCCGCTGGCGCGCAACAACACCTCGTATCCGCTGTTCCTGGCGCGGATCCAGATGCTGCCGCCCGCGCCGCCGCTGATTCCCGGCACGCAGGTGCCGCTTCCCTGAGGCTTGTCGACGGGCGGATGGATAGAATCGATCGAAACGAGGCTCCGGGTCGGGTGATCCGGGGCCTCTGGTTTTGAGAACGGCGGGTTTGGGCGTGTTTGGCGCCTAGGCGCCAAAGCGGGCTGCGCGCGCGGTAGGCAACGATACCGCCGTTGCCAACCGCGCCGGGCCCACGGCGGCCCGCCCGGGCATCGTCTCGGCCGAGACGGCGGTGCAGGCGGTCCGCCGCGTTCCCGGCCCTCCGGGCGCGCATCCCTCACGCAACCGCGGGAAAGCGGGGTCCGAAAGGCTCGGGGGGGGTGATGACCTCGTACCGTCGTCAGATCCCCCGGACGAGGAGGAAGAGGAACGACGCGAAGCCGATCCCCACGATGGCGCGGCGCACCGGCTGCTGGCCCACGCGCTGGGCGGCGCGCGCGCCCGCGTAGCCGCCCAGGAGCGCGCCCAACGCGATGGCGAGCGCCACGGGCCAGTCGACGACCCCGCTGGGGGCGAAGACGGCGGCCGCGATCACGTTCATGCACACCGAGCCCCAGTTCTTCAGCCCGTTCATCCGGTGGATGTTGGTGAAGCCCATGAAGCCGAGCCCCGCCAGCATCAGGATCCCGATCCCCGCGCCGAAATAGCCGCCGTACACGCCGATGGCGAACTGGCCGGCGATGAACGGCCACGGGGTGACGTCCGGATCGTCGCGGTCCGGCGCTCCTTCGGCGAGCGGCGCGTCCCCGCGCCGCTCGCGCAGCCGGCGCATGATCGACGCCTGCGCGAGAAAGAGGAGCGTGGCCCCCAGCACCAGGAACGGGACGATGCGGGCGAAGCGATCTGGCGGCGTGCGCAGGAGGAGCCAGGCGCCCAGCGCGCCGCCGGCCAGGCTGGGGAGCGTGAGGCGGAGCACCCAGGCGCGCGCGCCGCCCAGCTCGCCGCGGTATCCCCACATGCTCGACAGCGCGCCGGGCCAGAGCGCCACCGTGGTGGTGGCGTTCGCCGTCAGCGGCGGGACGCCGAGCGCCACCAGCGCCGGAAAGGTCGCCAGCGTCCCCCCGCCGGCGATGGCGTTGATCGCGCCCCCCAGCACCGACGCCAGGAAGACGCCCGCCAGCGCCAGGATCGACAGATGCTCGTTCGGCATCGTGGGAAAGTGCGTTTTCCGCGGGAAGCCGGGCAAGCCGCCGACCTTCTCGCCGACTGGCATCTGTCGAAAGAGGCTGACGGTGGCCTTTCGCCGGTGCCTGGGGCGACCCGGCGCGTTTACGACTTCGTCGACCTGCCGACGCTGCAAAACGCCGGGCGATGCTGGAAACCGACAGCGACCAGCGCACGCCCACCGTGCCGCAGATCGGCACGCGCGCGGCCTGAAAAAGGCGGTGCAGGAGCCGACAGCAGCGAGCCGACAGCAGCCGCGAGGCGAAACGCCAAGTGCCTTCGAATCGGCCACTTACGAGACGGTTGCGTAATACCTCGCAAACTGCGCGAGGCTCCACGGATCGGCGGCGGACACGGGGCCTGAGAAGCGCGCGGATAATTGCCCTGGTCGCGCGAGCGCAGAGGGGAAGCGAACGTCGCCTCGGCATGAGCTGAGTTATCAGTTTTTTGAACATGGACACTACCCCGCCAATCGCACGTCGGCGGAGGATCGATCGACATCCACCTGATCGAGCAGTTAAGGGTGGCGGCCAATGCTGTTACCTGCTCGATCGGGATGATGCTTGCTGGCGTGGGTGCGCGGGGCGGGCCTGAAGGGTTAACGAGGGGGCCGCACCGGCGGCTGAAGCCGCAGCAACAACTACGAAAAGCCTCGCAAACTGCGCGAGGCTGCGGCCGCTGCATCGTCGCGGGACATTCGCCCCGAAAGCCGAAGCGTCCGACGCAATTCACCCCCTCCCCCAGTCTGTTTTGGGGGAGGGGGTGGCGAGCCTCGGCGAGCCGGGGGAGGCCGGGGGTGCGCGCGCCGCGCTACTCCCCGTCCTCCGCCTCCTGCCCCAGCGGCGGCTTCAGCAGCGTGGCCATGGCCTCGCGCACGCCGTGGCCCTCCACGGCGGTCACCTCGAAGCGCACGTCGTCGTACTCCACCACGTCGCCGACCAGGGGCGGGCGGCCCAGCAGGTCTAGAACGAGGCCGCTCACGCTGTCCACCTCGTCGTGCTCCAGCACCACGCCCAGGAACTCGCCCACCTCCTCCACCCGCACCGTGCCGGCCACCATCGCCCGGCCCCGGCCGTCGCGCGACAGGTCGGGGCGGCGCGAGCCGCTCTCCTCGATGTCGCCCACCACCTCCTCGAACATGTCCTCGATGGTCACGATCCCCGCGGTGCCGCCGTGCTCGTCCATTACCACCGCCATCTGCGTCCGCGCCGCCCGCAGCGCGCCGATCACCGCGTCGATGTCGGCGGTCTCGGGAACGTAGGGGACCTCGCGGGCGTCGGCGGCGTGCACCGCGCGGCGGCTGCGCAGGCGGCGGAAGAGGTCCTTGATGTGGACCATCCCCACGATGTGGTCGAGGTCGCCGGTGTAGATCGGGTAGCGCGTGTGCGGGTGCCGCCGCACGATCGCCACCACCTCGTCGAACGGCGTGCCCACCTCCAGCCCCACCACCCGCACGCGCGGCACCATCACCTCCCCCGCGGTCAGCTCGCCGAAGTCGAGCAGCTCCTGCACGACGGCGGCCGACTCGCTGCGCAGCATCCCGCCCGCGCGGCTTTCGCGGACGATGTACTGCAGCTCCTCGGTGGTGCGGACGTGTTCGCCCGAGTTCTCACCGCGTCGGACGCCGAACAGGCGCAGCAACCCGTTGCCGACGGCGTTGAGCGTCACCACCACCGGGAGCACCGCGGTCTGGATGGCCAGCATGGGCGGCGTCACCCAGAGCGCCGTGCGGGCGGCGTACTGCAGCGCGATGGACTTGGGGATCATCTCGCCCACCACGATGTGGAAATAGGTGAGAATCGCCAGGGACAGCACGGTGGCCAGCGAGTGCGCGGTCAGCCACCGCCACTCGCCCATTCCCGCGGCGTGCAGGCCGGCTGCGATCCACTCCGCCACCGCGTGCTCGCCGTACATGCCCAGCCCCAGGCTGGCCACGGTGATACCCAGCTGGGCCGTGGCGATGTAGCGGTCCTGCCGGCGCGGCTCGCGCAGGATGGCGGCGACGGTGCGGGCCCCCCTGTCGCCCGCGGCGGCCCGGCGCTCGATGGTCGCGCGGGGGGCGCCCACGATGCCGAACTCGGCCGCCACGAACAGGGCGTTCATCAGCAGGAGCACCACGATGATAACGACGGGGACCAGGACGGCCATTCTAGTCCTCCTCCAGCTTCCGCGCCGGCTCGGCGAGCACCGAAGTCACTGCGTGGTTCAGCACCGCCTCCACCTCCAGCGCCACCCCCTCGATCTCCACGCGTTCCCCCACCGCCGGCACGTGGCCCAGCTCCTCGGTCACACGCCCTCCGATGGTGTCGGACTCGCCGTCGAGGTACGCGCCGATCCAGGGCTCCGCCATGTCCACGCGCAGCCCGCCGGGAAGGCGCACGCGGCCGTCCGGCAACCGCTCGGGCGCGGGCTCGTCGCTCTTCAGCTCATCGCCAATGTCGCCCATCACCTCGGTTAGCACGTCGTCCAGGGTCACGAGCCCCGAGACGCCGCCGAACTCGTCCACCAGCACGGCCTGGTGGGTGTGCGCTTCGCGCATGCGGGCCAGGAGCTGCTCGGCCATGATCGTCGCCGGAACGGTCAGGATGGGACGCAGCAGCGGCTCCACTGACGCGGGCGGATTGTCCGACAGCCCGCGCGCGAACAGGTCGCGGGTGTGCAGGACGCCCACCACGTGGTCGATGTCGCCGCGGTAGACGGGGAGGCGCGTGTACGGGCTCTCGGCCATCACGCGCATCACCTCTTCGATGGGGGTGGAGATCTCGATGGCGGCGATCTGCTGGCGCGGGACCATCAGGTGGCGCGCGGGGCGGATGCCGAGCTGCAGCGCCCGCCGCAGCCGCCGGTGCTCGTCGGGCTCCAGCAGCCCGCCGTCGCGGCTCTCGGCGATCAGCAGATCGATCTCCTCGGGCGAGTGGATGTGGCGGTGGCCCGTGTGGGGGATGCCCATCAGCCGGAGCACCGCCGCGCCGCTCCCGTTCAGGAAGCCGATGAAGGGGGAGAAGAGGAGGATCGACCAGCGCATAGGGCGCACCGTCCGGAGCGCCACCGCCGTGGGGAACTGGAGGGCGAGCGACTTGGGCACCAGCTCGCCCAGCACCATCGCCAGCACCGTGAGGACGAGCAGGACGACGACCGACGCCGTGGAGCGCGCCGCCGACTCGCTGATCCCCGTGGTGCGAACCAGGACGGGGACCAGCTGCACCGCGATGGTGGCCTGCGAGAAGGCGCCCACGATCAGCGAGGTGAGCGTGATGCCGA